>USMA01000061.1 GCA_900555765.1 uncultured Collinsella sp. | reverse complement strand
CGCCAACATCGTGGCGACCACCAAGGAGTTCTTGGCATAAGGCAAGACGAGGCAAAGCATCGCTTCAGCAACCGTATGCAATCCATAACAGGGGCGTCCTCAAAAAGGACGCCCCTGTTTTTTCTACAACAAACAAAACAGGCCCGCATCAAGCAAGAGCTTCCTCCGGGAAACGGGCCCATCCCAACAAAGTGCAATTCAGACCCCAAGCATGGCGCTGCTGCACCCAAGTAAAACGCAGCGACCACTTAGTTATCGCAGGCCGGGCACAGGGTTACTCTCCAAATCATTCCGCAGGACGGAGGAGCCCCTGCCGCGCGCAGCGCACAGCGGGGGCTCCGACATGTCCGAGGACGATTTGGAGAGTAACCCTGTGCCCGGCCGACGGGATCCCTAAGCACGCCATGCTTCTTATGTGCAGCAAAGCTAATACTGCTAAAATACAAAGCGCTCATGTAGTTTAAACGCACGACGATAAGGAGCACCAGTGGGTAACCACTTCCGTACCTCCGGTGCGGGCGATGATGCCCCCAAGACGCAGGCAGGCGTCCAGGGCAGTCGTTTCGCCACTCCGGATTCAGAGGGCCAGCCTGTTGCTCAGGCCCCCGTTCAGCCGGCAGATCAGGCACAGCCGGCATCCGATCCCTTTGCCTACAATCCAACCAGCGATGTCGCGCTTTCCGGTGCGGCGGGTTTTGAGCCCGTTCAGGCCGTGACCGCTCGCGTGGAGCAGCCTCAGGCTGGCGCCGCCACGCCGCAGCCTACCATGGCCGGCATTCCCGACCCCATGGCCCCTGCGACGCCGGCTCCTCAGCCTGCGCAGTCCGGTCTCTTTGCTGCTATTCCCGATCCCACGCAGCCTGCTGCCCCGGTGGTCGAGAGCGATCAGGCCGCCGAGGTCGCAAGCCTCGATAACGCGCTCAACAACCCCGATTTTACGTCGGTGTTTGCGCCCATCGATCCGCAGGCCAGCCGCAAGAAGATGGCCAAGCAGGCCGGTGTCGAGCCCGTTATCCTTATGGAGCATGTCACCAAAATCTATCCGGCACAGCCCAACAAGCCTGCACTCGACGACATCAACATCGAGATCTATCCGGGCGAGTTCGTCTTCCTGGTCGGTCACTCCGGCTCGGGTAAGACCACGCTGCTGTCGACGCTCAACCGCGACGTCAAGCCGACGAGCGGCCGCATCCTGGTTGCCGGTCAGGACCTCATGAAGATCAAGAACCGCAAGGTTCCGTTCCTGCGCCGCCAGATTGGCGCCGTGTTCCAGGACTTTAAGCTTCTGCCGCAAAAGCCCGCCTACGAAAACGTGGCGTTTGCCCTGCAGTGCATCGGCAAGCCCAAGGGCGTCATTCGCAGCCAGGTGCCCGAGGTGCTGCGTCTGGTCGGTCTGGCCGATCAGATGGACTCGCTGCCCGACCAGCTTTCCGGTGGCGAGCAGCAGCGCGTTGCCGTCGCCCGCGCTATGGTCAACCGCCCGCCGCTGCTGATCTGCGACGAGCCCACGGGTAACCTCGACCCGGCGATCTCGCTGGGCATCATGAAGCTGCTCGAGCGTATTAACCGCACCGGCACCACCGTGATCGTCGCCACGCACGACCGCGAGATGGTCGATAGCATGCACCGTCGCGTGATCGCCCTCGAGGGCGGCCACGATATTCGCGACCAGGAGAGCGGAGGTTACGGCAACTATGGCACCAACTAACGTGGGCTACTCCTTCAAAGAGGCAATCAGCCACTTCTTCCGTAACTGGACTACCTCGCTCGGCGCCGTCATCACGATCTTCCTTTCGCTGTTTATCATCGGCCTGTTCATCATGGGCTCCGCGATGCTGAACTCCGTGATCGGCACCGTCGAGGATCAGGTTGTCATCAACGCGTTCATTAGCGATGACGCCGATCAGGCCGATGTTCAGGCTTTTGAGGCCGAGCTTAAGACGTGGAATAACGTCAAGTCCGTGACCTATAAGGACAAGGACGACGCGCTGGCCGAGTATACGAGCAAGATGTCGGGCAACGCCGCCGCCACCATGAGCGCGCTCGATGGCCAGACCCCGCTGCCGGCTTCCTTCGCTATTGAGATGGACGATCCGTCCAAGGTCGAGAGCACGGCAGAGAAGCTCAAGAAGGATGCCGATTTCCAGAAGATCGCGGATGACGGCGACGTCAACGCGAGCGTGCTGTACGGCCAGGAGGAAGTGAGCCGCCTGTTCCAGGTGACCAACTACATCCGCATCGCCGCTGTGGTGCTCGTTGGCCTTCTGACCTTTATCGCATTCATCTTCATCAACAACACGATTCGCCTGTCCATTACGGCGCGTCGTCGTGAGATTGCGATTATGCGTCTGGTCGGTGCCAGCAACGGCTTCATTCGTGGCCCGTTTATCACCGAGGGCGTACTGCAGGCCATTTTGGGCTCGCTGCTTTCCATCGGCGTTCTGGAGCTGCTGCGCAATCTGATGATTCCGCGTCTGCAGGAGAGCATCGGCTGGATGTCGTTTGCCCTGCCGATGCAGTACTACCTGGTGACCTATGCTGCGCTGATTCTGGTCGGCGTGATTATCGGTCTCTTTGGTTCTGCCATCGCCATGCGCCGCTACCTGCGCGTGTAGGCATGCCTGGAATTCATCCCTTCCAACGGGTCGTCTCTTATGGGGCGGCCCGTTTTTTGTCCCCTAGGGATCATTTGGGTAGACTCTTGGGATGTAAACGGCAATCGTTAGTTAGGAGGCGCCTTTGTGCGCAATAACAAGCATAAGCGTGGAGCGCGCAATAAGCGCGGGCCGGTGCGCAGCGAACGCCGTCCGAGCCTGACCGGGCGCGTGCAGCTCCATGAGCACAGTGCCTATGTCATAACCGAGAATGGCGACTACAAGGTCATGGGTCGCGGCAAGCGTGAGATCATGGACGGCGATACCGTTGCCGTGAGCATTAAGAACAACCCGCACGGTGAGCGGCGCGCCGTGATCGAAGGCGTGGTTGAGCGCGCAGCCATAAGCGTGGTGGGTACGTACCAGACCGCCGGTCCGCTCGGTGTGATCGAGCCGCTCGATTCGCGCCTGAAGGCCGACTTCTTCATTCTGCCCGAGGATACCTCGGCAGATCGCCTGGGCGTCCACCCGGGTGATGCCGTTGTCGCGCGCATTTTGACCTACCCGACGCGCCTGGAATCGGGCACTGTGACGATCGAACGCCGCATTGGCGGAGATGACGCGCCCGATTTGGGCGTTCAATATGTGATGGCGCGTTACGGCTATACCGATAGCTATCCCGAGGCCGCGCTAGACGAGGCCGAGGGGCTTTCGCTCGATGTGTCCGCGGCGCTTAAGGACCCGCTCCGCCGCGATCTGCGCGACCGCTTTGTCATCACGATCGACCCGGTCGACGCGCGCGACTTTGACGATGCCATTTCGCTGGAGCGCACGCCCGAGGGTGGCTATAAGCTGGGTGTGCATATCGCCGACGTTTCACACTATGTGGCTTGGGACGGGCATATTGATCTTGAGGCTCGCCATCGCACGACATCGGTGTATCTGGCCGATCGCGTGCTTCCTATGCTGCCCGCACGCCTGTCCTGTGACCTGTGCTCGCTTCGCCCTGACGAGGACCGTCTTGCGTTTACCGTCGATATCGAGCTCGATGCGCAGGGTCGCGTGCGGCATTACGATCCGTACCCCAGCGTGATTCGCTCGCGTGTGCGTATGGACTATGACGGCGCCGAGGCGCTGCTGGTGCGTGCCGGCGCGGTTGAGTATTCGGTGCTGGAGGGTGCGGCCGAGGATGTTGCGGCTGCCGAGATCTCGCGCGAGGAAGCGCTTGAGCGCGGTCTTGCGTGCGAGGAGACCGCTCGCGGCTACAACATCGACCTCGGCGATTTCCTTGTCGCCGCTAACGAACTCGCCGAACTTCGCCGTCGTATTCGTCGCGCCCGCGGCTCAGTCGATTTTGACACGGCCGAGATTCGCGCTCTATTGGATGAGGACGGAGTACCCGTGCAGATTGTGGCGCGTGAGCGTTCGTGTGCCACGTCGCTTATCGAGGAAGCCATGCTGCTCGCCAACGAGTGCGTTGCAGAGTGGCTGGCAGACCGTGATATCGAGGCCTGCTATCGCGTGCATGAGGATCCGAGCCCCGATAGCCTGCACGGTGCCGCCGTTGCGCTGGCGCAGCTAGGCATTATCGACGATCGCCGTGCTGCCGGTATTGCCCTGGGGAGTCCCGATGAGCTGCAGGCTGCAGTCGATGCTGCCGCCGGTACGGCCAACGCACCGCTCGTTAACACGCTGCTTCTGCGCAGCATGCAGCGCGCGCTGTACAAGCCGCGCAACGAGGGCCACTTTGCGCTCGCCGCGCCGTGCTACTGTCACTTTACGAGTCCCATCCGTCGCTACCCCGATCTGGTGGTGCACCGCGTGCTCAAACTGCAGTTGGCCTATGAGCAGCTCGGCGGCAAGGACGCCTTGGTCTGTACGCCGCGGTTGATCGGCAAGGGGCGCGAGTCGCTGCCGCGCATTCTGCCGCAGATCTGCCGCGCATGCAGCGATGCCGAGCGCGCGGCAGATGCCGCCAGCCATGCGACGCAAAAGATCAAGATTGCCCAGTACTATGAGGACCGTCTGGGCGAGCGCTATGCCGGAACCGTCTCGTGGATTAGCAGCATGGGCCTCTTTGTGCGCTTGGACCTGACGCAGGTCGAAGGTTTGGTTTCGATCAAGAGCCTGGGCAACGAGTGGTTCGAGTTCGACGAGGACGCGCTAACGCTCACGGGTGCCGACACGGGCACCCGTTACGAGCTGGGGCAGCGCGTGATCATCGAGGTCTCGCGCGTCAATACCACGCGTGGACACCTGGACTTTAAGCTTATCCATTAGCCAAATCCCGACTCATGGTGGAGGAACGGAGGGCAGCCTTTCGGGACCGCCCTCCGCATTTGAATCGTGGCTACCTTGCCGTCTGCTCGGCCGCCCGCTTACCTGCTATTTGAGAGGTAAAACCTACCAAAATAAACCTGTCCCTTTTTGGCAGGTTTACAAGAAAGCGGGGATGAGATGGCGACGGTGTACGGTTATGCGCGGGTGAGTTCGCGCGATCAGAACCTTAATCGGCAGCTGGATGCGCTGGGCGCCTATGGCGTGGGCTCGGCGAATATTTATGCCGACCATGCGAGCGGCAAGGACTTCGATCGACCGCGTTATCGCGAGCTGCTGCACGTCCTGGGAGACGGGGACGTGCTGGTGGTTCTTTCTATCGACCGACTTGGTCGTAATTACTCCGAGATTCTTGAGGAATGGCGGCGCATTACCAAGGAGCTCGGGGTTGCCATTGTGGTGTTGGACATGCCATTGCTTGACACGCGCGTCAGGGCCAGCGGCGCGCCGGATGTGACCAACACCCTGATTGCCGATATTGTGCTGCAACTGCTGAGCTACGTGGCGCAGGTGGAGCGCGAGAATATCCATCGGCGCCAGGCGGAGGGAATTGCAGCGGCGCGGGCGCGAGGGGTGCGGTTTGGCCGGCCTCGCAAGCCATGCCCTCCTCAGTTTGAGCTGGTGCGCGATAGCTATGAGGCGGGCGATATTACCCGCAGCCAGGCAGCAAAGTGCCTGGGCGTGTGCGTGGGGACGTTCGATCGCTGGATGCGCGAGGCGGGGTAGGGGTTTGCGTCGCTTTGTCGCTTCCTGTTGCGATTCAAATTTTGATACGGTGACAATGCCATTTGGGGCTACACTCGCTGATATTCAAAAAAGGAGGTTGGCCCTTGGCTCGCGTAAAACAAATAATCGGATGGACCGCGATCGTTCTGTTCGCTGCAACGCTGGCGGGCATCTGGGTGCTGACGGAGCAAAACGCGGTGCAGACGTCGTTGCTGAGCGAGTCCACCGCGCGTGTGGTGGAGGGCCAGGCTACGGGCGTTCAGGCTGTCGATGCCACGGGTGAAGCCCAGACGGAGAACGGAATGACCGGGGGCACCGATTCGGCTGCCTCGAATGTCCGGTCTGGCCGACTTGCTTCCATTCGCATGTGGGTGGGCACGAACGTCCGTCGTGTTGCCCATACCGTAGAGTTTTTCTCCGTCGGATTGTTCGCCTCGGTGGTCGTGGTTTGCTTTTCCAGGCGTCCGTGGAGCGTATGCTCCCGTTGCGTGCCCGTATTGCTCTTTTGCGCCGCCTGTTCCGTTGGCGATCAGGTACATAAGATCTTAGTTCCCGGCAGGCATTTCGACGTTATCGAATTAGGATTCGATGCTGCGGGCTATGTCACCGCCATGCTGTTGGTATTGCTGGCGGCGGCGTTGGTGCGCCATGCGACTC
>USMA01000060.1 GCA_900555765.1 uncultured Collinsella sp. | reverse complement strand
TTCCTGTGGAAGGACGTTGAGGACCGCACCTCGGCCATCACGCCCAAGTATGTTGGAACCCATTGCCCCGATGCCTTTGTGGTGGGCTACGGCCTCGACTATGCCGAGCGCTATCGCAACCTTCCGTATCTGGGCATTTTGAAACCGGAGGTTTATTCGTAAGATGCCCGACGACCGTAACGACAACAATTCCCAGACTCCCCGGGACCCAAAGATCCCGGGGATGCCCGGAGGCAAGAAGCCCACGCGTACGGGCTGGCTGTATTTTCTTTTGGCTTGCGCGCTTCTGGGCTATGCCTTCTTTAATATGGGCTCCGGCTTTGCCAGCTCCAGCAATACCGTTAAGCTCGCGACGAGCGAGATGGTCAGCGCCATCAAGCAGGATCGCGTCGAAGATCTGACCTATACGGTTCAAGACGGAAGCGTGACGGGTCATTACTGGAAGACGAAGAAGGACAAGGGCGATACGAGCGAGCTCAAGAGCTTCTCCTCGACCTATGTCGGCTCCGATTCGCTTGCCGAGCTCATGGCGGAGCACCCCGATACCAAGTACATCGTCAACACCAACGATCCCGATTTTTGGGGCGACTTGGCGATGAGTGTGCTTCCGACGATCGCCCTTATCGCCATCATGTTCTACTTTATGCGCCAGATGATGGGCGCCAACAACAGGAACATGCAGTTTGGCAAGACCAACGCCAAGACCAACGAGGCCACACGCCCCAAGGTCAAGTTTGAAGACGTTGCCGGCGTGGACGAGGCAGTCGAGGAGCGCGAGGAGATCCGTGACTTTTTGAGCGATCCGGATCGCTATCGCAAGCTGGGCGCCAAGATCCCGCGTGGCGTGTTGCTGGTTGGCCCTCCGGGCACCGGTAAAACGCTGCTGGCCAAGGCCGTTGCCGGCGAGGCGGGCGTGCCGTTCTTTAGCATCTCGGGTTCCGACTTTGTCGAGATGTTCGTAGGTGTCGGCGCCAGCCGTGTGCGTGACCTCTTTAAGGAGGCCAAGTCCCAGGCCCCGTCGATCATCTTCATCGATGAGATCGATGCCGTGGGACGTCAGCGCGGAGCTGGCTTGGGCGGCGGTCACGACGAGCGCGAGCAGCCGCTCAACCAGCTGCTGGTCGAGATGGACGGCTTTGAGGAAAGCGAGTCGGTCATCCTGATCGCTGCGACCAACCGTCCTGACATCCTGGATCCGGCATTGCTGCGTCCCGGCCGTTTTGACCGTCAGGTTACGGTCGACCGTCCGGATGTGAAGGGCCGCGAGCAGATCTTGCGCGTGCATGCCGAGAACAAGCCGATGGACGAGGACGTTAAGTTTGAGAAGCTCGCCCAGATGACCGTTGGCTTTACTGGTGCCGATTTGGCGAACCTGCTCAATGAGTCTGCGCTGCTGGCCGCTCGCCGTCATCGTTCCGTGATCTCGATGGACGAGGTCGAAGAGTCGATGGAGCGCGTGATTGCCGGACCGCAACGAAAGGGTCGCGTGATGACCGAGGCCGAGCGCACCACGATTGCCTACCACGAGAGCGGTCACGCTTTGGTGGGTCACATCCTGGAGCACTCCGATCCGGTTCATAAGATCTCGATCGTCAGCCGCGGTCAGGCTCTGGGCTACACGCTGCAGCTTCCGCAGGAGGACCACTTCCTCAAGACCAAGAACGAGATGCTCGACGAGCTTGCCGTGTTCTTGGGCGGTCGCGTTGCCGAAGAGCTCATGTGCGATGACATCACGTCGGGCGCGAGCAACGACCTGGAGCGTGCGACCAAGATGGCGCGCGAGATGGTTACGCGTCTGGGCATGAGCGAGGAGCTGGGCACGCAAGTGTTTGGCGAGGCGCAGCATCAGGTGTTCCTTGGTCGCGATTACGCCGATCACCAGGATTACTCCGAGGAGACGGCACGCCGCATCGATATCGAGGTTCAACGCATCATGCGCGAAGCCCATCGTCGTGCGGTTGAGATTTTGGATGCCCGTCGCGATCAGCTCGATCTGATGGCGAAGGTGCTGCTTGAGCGCGAGACCGTCGAAGGCGACGCCGTAAACGCCCTGCTCGACAACGAGTGGAATGCCTACCTTGCGCGCGAGGGCGATATCCTGGCGGCCAAGGAGGAGCGCAATGCCAAGGCGGCCGGCATGCCGACCAAGAAGCGCGCGCCTCGCATGAGCGAGGAGGAGCTGGCGGCTGATGCCGCGGCCTTTGCGCAGGCGGCCATGCAGGAGGATGCCGAAGCCGCATCCGATGATGCTGACGATGACCATGCCGTCGTCGGTGCCGACACCGACGCCGACAAATAGTCTTTGTGGCAAAAGCCTCCGCGGGGAAACCTGCGGAGGCTTTTTCTTTTGAGCGATATGGGGCCGTCTGTTGATTGGGGACAGACTTAAATGAGCGTTTTCACGCATTTAAGTTTGTCCCCAATCAACATTGCTGCGGCACTTTGCTCGGCTAAAGCGTACAATAGCGCCTATGCGAAAGGGGAACAGATGATCAACGAAACTATGTATGCTCGCGGTGCGGAAAGCTCCATCATCCGTGAGATTTTTAGCTATGGTCTTGAGCGCAAGGCCCAGATCGGTGCGGAGAACGTATTCGATTTTTCGCTGGGCAACCCGAGCGTTCCGGCGCCCGCTGCTGTGGCTGAGTCCATTAAGAAGGCCTTGGAGCTGCCGAGTGACCAGCTGCACGGCTACACCCCCGCACCGGGCCTGCCGCGATGTCGAGCAGCCGTCGCCGAATCGCTCAACCGCCGCTTTGGCACGAGCTATGAGGGCAAGGACGTCTTTATGACGGTTGGCGCCGCGGCATCGCTCACCTGCACGCTCAACGCCGTTACGAACCCGGGCGACGAGGTTATTGTTATCGCCCCGTACTTTCCGGAGTATCGCGTGTGGATTGAGAAGGCCGGCTGCACGTGTGTTGAGGCACTCGCCGATGAAGACACGTTCCAGCTGAGCGTGGACAACGTGCTCAAGGCGATTACCGATAAGACGACTGCCGTCATCATCGACTCGCCCAACAATCCGACCGGTGCCGTATATACGCGCGATACGCTGACGCGACTGGCCAATGTTCTGCGTGAGGCCAACGCTCAGCGCGATCCCGAGAATCCGATTATGCTCATCTCGGATGAGCCGTACCGCGAGATCGTGTACGGTGCCGAGGTGCCTTGGGTGCCCTCGATCTACGAGAACACTGTGGTGTGCTACTCGTATTCCAAGTCGCTGTCGCTGCCGGGTGAGCGCGTGGGGTGGATCTTGGTTCCCAACACCAATCCGCAGGCTGCCCGTCTGATGCCGGCTGTTGCGGGTGCTGCCCGTACGCTGGGTTTTGTATGCGCACCGGCACTCTTCCAGCGCGTGATCATCGATTGCATCGATGAGCCGAGTGACGTTGAGGCCTATGCACGCAACCGCACGGCGCTTACCGGCGCCTTGGCGGAGTACGGCTACACGTATGTTGAGCCGGATGGCGCGTTCTACCTATGGGTGAAGGCGCTGGAGCCCGATGCGAACGCCTTCTGCGAGCGCGCGAAGAAGTACGAACTGCTCGCAGTGCCCTCGGACAGCTTTGGTATGCCGGGTTGGTTCCGCTTGGGCTACTGCGTGAGTTACGAGACTATCGTCAACTCACTGCCCGCTTGGAAGCAGTTGGCGGACGAGTATCGTTAAAAGTAAAGCGCTCTGCCTACAATGTTTTACGTGAAACGGGGTTTGGTGTTAAGCCGGACCCCGTTGTCATGGACGTTGTGTCTTTGGGATGGAGTGGTTTTACGACTATCGAAGGCTATGCGTACAATGAATATAAGCGACGGCCGTGCCAGATAAGGAGACCTGATGCCCTACCTGCTTTCTTGTGACATTCATACCCATACGATGTTCTCTGCGCATGCATATTCGACCATTGAGGAGAATGTGTACTGGGCGGCAGAGCGTGGCCTGCAGGTGCTCGGATCTGCCGACCATCTGAGCTCTATGGTTACGGCTTGCCCCAATGACCTGCGCAGTTACCAGTTCTTTATCAACCAGGATATCTGGCCGCGCATTTGGAGCGGAGTGCTGGTGCTTCGCGGCGCCGAGGCCGATATCGTTTCGCTGGACGGAAGCCTGTTTGGCGAGGACACTCCTGTCACGCTCGATATTGCCGGCGATTCGTACAGCTGTCAGCATTCGCTGTTCGATTTGGTTACGCGTAATTTGGATTATTTGGTTGCAAGCGTGCATAATCCGCAGATTGCTGAGGGCGCGACGCTGGCCCAAACGACCGAGATGTATATCAATGCCTTGGAACACCCCAAGGTGTTCATGCTGGGCCACGCGGGTCGCTCGGGCGTGCCGTTCGATATCGACGAGGTGCTGTTGGCGGCTAAGGCCAAGCACAAGATTATCGAGATCAACAACCATAGTCTTGAACACGGTGTCGACACTGAGCATTGGGCTGTATGCCGCAAGATCGCCGAGCGTTGCGCTGAGCTAGGCGTGGGCATTGGCGTTTCGACCGATGCGCACATTGGCATGGCAATTGGTAAGCTCGATTACGCTCGCAAGATGCTCGACGAGATTCACTTCCCGCTGGATTTGATCGTGACGCGCGACCGCGAGACGCTGCTGCGCGAGATGGCGGCAGCCGGCGTGTGCGATCTGCGCAAGGGGATGTAGCGGAGTTTATAAACCAAGCGAAGGGGGCGGCCCAGGCGGGTCGCCCCCTTTCTTGTCCCAAAAATCTACTGAGGTTGGTTAGCGGCGTTCGAGGACCGCTACGGTTTCGGTGTGGTCGGTGTGAGGGAACATGTCGACGGGCGTGATCTTGAGCAGGCGATAGCCTCCGTCGAGGAGCTGATGCAGGTCGCGCTCTTGAGTCACGGGGTTGCAGCTGATATAGGTGATGCGGCGCGGCTTAAGCGCGCAGGCAGCTTCGAGGAACTCGGGGGTAGAGCCGGCGCGCGGCGGATCGATGGAAAGGACATCGACCCGCTCGTTGTTGTCGGCGGCATCTAGGATGTAGTCGGTGGCATCGTCGGCCATAAACCAAGCGCTGCGGGTGAGGCCGTTGAGCTCGGCATTACGACGTGCGTCGGCAATGCCGGCGTGGTTGCGCTCCACGCCGAGCAGCATAATGCCGATACCCTTGTTCTGGGCATCTTTAGCTGCGCAAAGACCGATGGTACCGCTGCCACAGTAGGCATCCATGAGCACATCGCCCTGGTGCAAATCCATGCCGTCGATAGCGAGCTGATAGAGCAGCTCGGTCTGTTGCGGGTTGGTCTGATAAAACGCGGTGGGGGAGATGTCGAATTCGCAGCCGAGCAGCTGGTCGCGCATGCATTCGGCGCCATACACGATGCGGGTTTCCTCGCCGAGGATGGCGTTGCCGAGGCGTCCGTTGATGTTTTGGGCGACGGTGACGATGCGCGGATCGAGTGCGACGACAGCCTCAAAGAACTCCTGCGCATGCGGCAAGTCACGCTGGGCGGTCACGAGCGTAATCATGACCTGGTCGGTACGCCAGCCGCAGCGGACGACGGCATAGCGAAGCAAACCAAGATGCTTGTCCTCATTAAAGGCGGGAATATGCAACCGCTCAGCTTCGCGTGCGATGCCGTTGAGAATCTGACGAGCGCCCGACGCCTCGACAGGACACTCGGGTACGGCAACGATTCTGTGCGTGCCGCGCTCAAAGAAACCGCAACGGACAGTGCCCTCTTTGCCGGGGGCAAAGGGAGTGGCGGCCTTATGGCGAAAACCGCGCGGCGCAGGATATTTGCCCGGGTCGCCCAGGGTGACACCCATACCACGAATAGGATCTACAGCAATGCCTTCACGCTCACAAAGCGAAGCAAAAAGCTCCTCCATAGCAGCCTGCTTGGCGGCGAGCTGCTTCTTATAAGGACGATTGAGCGCCGTACACCCACCGCAAGCTTTCATGATCGAACAGGGAGACTTGGGATCCACAGCTATACGCGCAGACGAAACCGAATCCTTGTGCGAGCCCTTGGAGCGAGCCTGAGGCGCTTTATCCCCGCCTCGACGAGAGTCAGAACGCTTGGTCTTAGCCTTGCTCTTGGTCGATTTGCTTTTTGCAGCTTTAGAAGACTTGGATTTCGTAGAAGATTTCTCCTCCTTTGATCCCTCAACCGCCTCCATCAAAGCACGACGAGCCCTACGCTCCGCACGAGATTCTGCCATGAATTAACCCCACTAATTTATAAATTTAAAGCTACAAGCATTGTACCGTGCCAAGCCAACAGACGACATGCAAGCGGTTTATTGGTATCAGTGATAGGTACAACGATGATTGCCCGCTGGGCTCCGGGGCGGGGGTTAAGTTTATCGCGAGTTACGCACGAACAG
>USMA01000059.1 GCA_900555765.1 uncultured Collinsella sp. | reverse complement strand
GCCATGCACTGCGTCGGGTGGTCGACGTCGCACTGGAGGTTCACAAGCGTCGGGCGCTGTTCGAGGATGCCGTCGCGGTAGCCCTCTTCGAGCGCGTCCATGAAGGTCTTCTGATACTTGTGGCCCTCGCCGATGAACATATCGTCGCGAATGCCGATGACGTCGGCCATGAACGAGACCATGTTCGCCGTCTCGCGCACGGTCTCGCCGTGTGCGATCTGGGACTTCTTTTCATCGAGCACCTGCTCCTCAAGACCCAGCAGGTTGCACGCGGAGGCAAACGAGAAGCGCGTGCGCGTGGAGTTGTCACGGAAGATCGAAATGCCGAGGCCGGAATTGAAGATCTTCGTGTTCTTGTTGCGCTCGCGCAGGTCGCGCAGCGCATCGGCCACGGTGAAGACCGCGTCGATCTCCTCGTCGCTCTTGTCCCACGTCCAGTAGAAGTCGCTCTTGTACATGTTATTGATGTGCAGAGTCTCAAGGTGGCGTGCCAGTTCAACAGTCTTGCTCATAGATAATTTTCTCCTTTATTTTATAGTATATTAAAAATCGTTTGAAATATTTGCGCCGCGCACGGCGCAAATGATCTTGATCCGTTTTTTGCCGCGACATGCGCGTGGCAAAAAACACTTCTCACGCAGCGCGCGTCGAGCCAAAGGCGAGGCGCGAAGCGGAGTGCAACCTCTTAATATCAAATGACGGGCGAAGCACGTTATTTGATATTATTACCCGTTAACTCCTGACGGAAGGAGGTGGCGGAGCCGTCCTTGTTCTCGGGCTTGTAGAGACCGGGGACAGCCGCGTACAGCGCCGCGCAGGTGACGAGGTCCTGCTTCCAGGTGATCTCGTTGGGCGCGTGGGCCTGAGATTCAGCGCCAGGGCCGAAGCCGACGCAGGGGATGCCGTAGCGGCCCTGAATAGAAACGCCGTTCGTGGAGAACGTCCACTTGTCAGTTAAGGGACGGCCAGTGCGCGTGGACATGGCTTTTTCGTCCGCGCCGATGCGCTCGGTGCCCCAGAGAGCGTGGTGCGCGTCGACGAGCGCCTGCACGTGGGGCGCGGTCTCCTTGTTGATCCAGGTGGGGAAGAAAGCCTCGGTCTCGTAGACGTGGCCGGTCCAGGACGGACGGTCGTACATGTACATGGAGACCTTGATATCCTTGGCGTACTTCTTGCACGCGGGCAGGTCTTCGATTTCCTTCAGGCAGGACTGATAGGTCTCGCCTGCAGTCATGCGGCGGTCGATGGAGATCGAGCAGCTGTCGGCGACGGCGCAGCGGGAGGGAGAGGTGAAGAAGATCTGGCTCGTGGTGCAGGTGCCGCGGCCAAGGAAACGCGCGTCCTCCCAGTGCTCAGGATTATACTTCGGATCGAGCATCTTGACAAGGCCCTTGATCTCCTTGTCGTCAGCGGCGTCGTTCTCGTTCAGGTCGCGCACATTGAGCAGCACCTCGGCCATCTTGTGGATGGCGTTGTCGCCGCGCTCGGGAGCGGAGCCGTGGCAGGAGACGCCGTGCATGTCGACGCGGATCTCCATGCGGCCGCGGTGACCGCGGTAGATGCCGCCGTCGGTCGGCTCGGTGGAGATGACGAACTCGACCTTGCTGCGTGCGTCCTCGGGGCCGTTAAAGTATTCGTTGACAATGGACTGCCAGCACATACCGTCGCAGTCCTCCTCCTGCACGGAGCCGACGACCATGATCTTGTAGCCCTCGGGGATGAGGCCCATGTCCTTCATCATCTTGGCAGCGTAGGTAGCAGAAGCCATACCGCCCTCCTGGTCGGAGCCGCCGCGGCCGTAGATGATCTCGTCGGTCTCGTAGCCCTCATAGGGATCGGCATCCCAGTTCTCGATGTTGCCGATGCCGACGGTGTCGATGTGGGAGTCGATGGCGATGATCTTGTCGCCCTCGCCCATAAAGCCCATAACGTTGCCCAGGCCGTCGACCTTGACCTCGTCATAGCCAAGGCTCTCCATCTCGGCCTTGATGCAAGCGACAACCTCACCCTCCTCGCAGGACTCAGAGGGGTGGCTAATCATTGCGCGAAGAAAACGCGACATATCAGCACGGTGGGACTCAGCAGCAGCCTTGATAGCGTCGAAATCGAGTTCTTTAGCCATTGTTCATAACCTTTCAAACGAAGGAATCTACCTGTGGGGTGGCGGAGCGATACCTATTTACTCCGCCCAGTATTAGCAAGTGGGGTATTCGCCTTCCCAGACGATGCGACGGTACTGGTCGGGATCCGTGTCACCTTCCGTGGAGAAGCAGAGTACGGAGCTCGTCTTGTCCAGGCCGATGAGCTCCTTGAGCTCGGCGTACTCGGGATCGAGCATGAGAGTCTCGACCAGGCCGGTGGTCACAGCGCCGGACTCGCCAGAGATGACGCGCGGGTCGCCCTTCTCGGGAGCGCCCAGGGTGCGCATGCCGCGAGCGGTGACCCAGTCGGGGCAGGACACGAAGGCGGTGGTGTGGTTGCGCAGAATATCCCAGCCCAGAATGTTGGGCTCGCCGCAGCACAGACCGGCCATGATGGAGGGCATGTCACCGTCCACGATGCGCGGGTCGCCGTCGCCGGCGGCAGCGCCCTTGTACAGGCAGGCGGCAGGAGCGCACTCGACCACGACGAAGGTGGGCGGGTTATCGGGATAAAGGTTGGTGAAGTAGCCCACCACGGCGCCGGCGAGCGAACCCACGCCAGCCTGGACAAAGACGTGCGTCGGGCGGTTGATGGCCATCTCGCGCAGCTGCTCGGCAGCCTCGGAGGCCATGGTGCCGTAACCCTCCATGATCCAGGACGGGATCTTCTCATAGCCCTCCCAGGCGGTGTCCTGAACGATAACGCCGCGCTCGCAGGCGTCGGCCTCGGCGGCGGCCATGCGCACGCACTCGTCGTAGTTGACCTCTTCGATGGTCACCGTGGCACCCTCGGCGGCGATGTTATCGAAGCGGGGCTTGGTGGAACCCTTGGGCATGTGAACGACGGCCTTCTGGCCCAGCTTGTTGGCAGCCCACGCCACGCCGCGACCATGGTTGCCGTCGGTAGCGGTAAAGAAGGTAGCCTGGCCAAAGTCCTTGGCAAGCTGATCGGAGGTCAGGTAGTCGAAGGTGCAGTCGGCACAGTCCTTGCCGGTCTCGTCGGCGATGTAGTTGGCCATGGCAAACGAACCGCCCAGAACCTTAAAGGCGTTGAGGCCAAAGCGATAGCTCTCGTCCTTAACGCACAGGTTAGACAGGCCCAGGCGCGCGGCCTGACCGTCCAGGCGAGCAAGCGGAGTGACGGTATATTGAGGGAACGACTGGTGGAAGGCACGGGCCTTCTTCACGTGGTCGAGGCTCATGATTCCCAAGTGCTTGTCATCGCTCTTGGGCATCGTGTTGCCCGCCCACTGGATCTTATCGGCCATACGGTGAACTCCTTAAGTCCTCTCTTGCCGGCCCCCGCATACGCGTTTCAGCCCATTCCCATTCATACGACTGAACTTTTATGTGGATGCCAAACAAAAAGTTTGTTAGTAATGTTCTATCACACTTTTTGATTGGCATACCTAACGAATTGTTTGTTGCCGTAATCGGTACTTTTTCGCCGCCGAACGGTCATGAATTGCCTTGTTGATGGATTTGTTTGCGGTCAAGTGTGGTTTATGGCACAGTGAGACCAAACTAATTTTTAGGAAGGCACCCATGACCCCGTCACAGATTGAGTTTTATAAGCGCCTTGCACACGGCCTGGCGCTCCAATTTGGCCCCAACTGCGAAGTCGTCGTCCACGATCTGGAGACCGAGGACGTGGACCACTCCATCGTGGTGATCGAAAACGGCCACGTCAGCGGGCGCAAACTGGGTGACGGCCCCAGCCATATTGTGTTTGAGTCCATGCACGAGGGCGCCACCGATGTACACGACCGCGAGCCGTACCTCACTAAAACCACCGATGGCAAGCTGCTCAAGTCCTCGACCATCTTTATCCGCAACGACGAAGGCAAGCCCGTCGGCATTTTGGGCATCAACTTTGACATTACGCTCATGAAGGCTTTTGAGCGTTCGCTCGACGCCTTTACCGGCACCGGCGGCACGGGCTATACCGAGCCCGAGCCCATTACCAAGAACATCGGCGACCTGCTCGAGGACCTGCTGCACGAGTGCGAGCAGTTTGTGGGCAAGCCCGCGGCACTCATGACCAAAGACGAGCGCATTCGTGCCATTGGCTACCTCGACCGTCGCGGCGCCTTCCTCATTTCCAAGTCGAGCGAGCGCGCCTGCGAGTTCTTTGGCATCTCCAAGTACAGCTTCTATAGCTACCTCAATGAGGCCAAGGCGGCGGCCGGCGACAAGTAGGCACTCGCCTGGATTGCCCCTCCCCTTTTGGGTGCGAGTTCTGGAAAGCACGAATCCAAGACCGGGCCGCTTGGGAAGTTCCATATAATCGATGTCATTAGTATTTCGAAAGGATGGAACAGAATGGCGTTGAGCAAGGCATCATGCACCGGTCGCGGATTGATTCCGGCAATTGGTGGACATGTGCACCGCATGTTCGATGAGGGTGAAGACGACCTGTTTTCGCTAAGCCTTGACGACGTGATGGATGATCGCCCGTGGACCGCCGACGAACTCATGGGCGGCGGGGCTCGCCCGTCAAGCCCCGATCCCACACTTGCGCCTAAGCCCGCATCTGCGCCGACTCCTGCGCAGTCGCCTGTTTCGTCGCCCGCGCCTACGCCCGCACCCACTTCGGCGCCCACGCCCGCTCCCCGCCCCGCAAGCGACCCGTCCGAGACGGCGGCATTTCTCGCTGCTGCGGCGCAGGGCAAATCGGCCGACAGCACCGTAATGTACAGCGCCCAGCAGTTGCCTGTTCCTGCGGCACGCAAGCCTCCGGTCACAAGGCTCGATGAGCCCGTTGCCCATCAGGTTACCCACGATTCCTGGGCTGCAGCCGATCTGGATGAGACCTCTACCGGCATGCCGGCGCTCGATGTTCCAGTTAACCCACTTTTTGCCGCCAGCACGAGCGCCGCGGACTATGAGGGCGGTGCGGCATATTCCGATTATTCCGATGACTATGCTGGCAACGGTCGCATCGAGACCGAGGATTATGGCACCGCATCGAGCGATTATCCCAACGATCCGTACGCTGCCACGCCTGCACCGGAATATGACCCGGAGGCCGCGTCCGCACCGGCGTATACCAAAAGCACGGGCGAAGAGCGCTTCGCCGATTATTACGCCGAGGAAAAGGCACTGCGTTTCTCGGAATTTCCGCAGGCAGTCAAGGTTGCCTTTATCGCCATTGTCATTGCCCTGCTCGGCGTCATTGCGTTTGAGGGATTCCAGCTGTTCCGCGGCCCCACCCAAGCGGAGTCGGAAACCCAGCAAAAAGAGGACTATTACCAGTACCTGGACATCAACACCCTCAAGGGCGACCCCAACGACGGGGACGACGAATAACAAATGCCAAAAATTGAGGGTCGTAGACCAAATCAACCCCGTGCGCTCTTTGCCGCACGGGGTTGATTTTTGTCCGCGCGCGCTGATAGACTCCATCGCGCCCGCAAGGAGCGGGCGCGTTTTATCCAGAGTCGGGGTAGAGAGTTGGCTCGACGATCCCGGCACCAACCGGCCGCGCGGCACGGTGGTCCCGCCAACATCGATGAAAGGAGTCCTGCCATGGACAACGTCTCTGTGCGCGATGCGCGCGAATTTTTCAACCTGAACGTCGAGCGGCCGAGGATGCCCCTCCTCGATGAACCCACGGGCTACATTTCGGCCATGGGGAAGGCCAACTTGGGCCACCAGATGCGCTACAGCGTGGAACGTCTGGACGCCGAACTGGCCGATGACGTCGGTGTCCTTGGCGTCGTCTCCCACCTCCTGCTTGAACTTGTAGGAGCCGGAGGAGGCGATGACGCCCAGGTTGTTCTCCAGATCATCCGCGTCCATGCCGATGCCGTTGTCGCTGACGGTCAGCAGCCGCTTTTCCTTGTCCAACACCAGCCTGATGGCAAACTCATCCCGCTTGACGCCCACCTTGTCATCGGTCAGGCTGAGGTAGCACAGCTTGTCGATGGCGTCGGAGGCGTTGGAAATGATTTCACGCAGGAAAATTTCCTGATGCGTGTAAATGGAGTTTATCATGAGATCCAGCAGACGCTTGGATTCCGCCTTGAACTGTTTCTTTGCCATAGTAAATGTCACGTCCTTTGCAGATTAGCACTCATACTATCTGAGTGCTAACTGTATTCTAGCACACTTTTCCTCGTTTGCAAGGGGTTTTTGCAAAATTCATAAAGCGTTCACAAGCGGCTGGATAGGGCATGGTCAGGCTGCCCGTGCTTCCCATGCCAGCAAAAGCGCTTCCAATTCCGGC
>USMA01000058.1 GCA_900555765.1 uncultured Collinsella sp. | reverse complement strand
GCTCAGGTCGAAATACTGCATGGCGTAGGCCAGACGGTTGGTGGGGATGCCGTGGCGCAGGCTGGGGATGGGTGCAGTGGTGTCCACGATCAGCGGCGGCTCGGGGCGCGCCTCGCCAATGTCGGACACGCGCAGGCGCGGCAGCGTGGCCTTGGCCTCGGGCGTGTCTTCCGCCTCCTGCGCGGCACGCAGCGCGGCCGTGCGCTCGACCACGTCGGCCAGCTCGGCATCGGTCATGGCATCGCGCTTGGCTGCCAGCTCGGCGGCCTCGACACCCTCCGAACCCTCGGCGGCGTCCACCGGCACCAGCTCGACCAGTGCCATGTGATTGCTCTGCAGCACCAGCTCGCGCAGCAGATCCTCAAAATAGCTGCCGTCTAGCTCGCTACGCAGCTCCTCGTACACCGGGCCGTACTTGCGCGCCAGCGTCGCGGCGTCGTCATCGTAGAGCCACGTGCTCAGCGCGTCACACGCAATGGCCACGCCGTCGGCGATACCGTAGTCGCGCTGGCGCAGGTCGTATTCGTTGCTGCTGATGATGGCTTCCAGGCGCTCGCGCGGAACGCCATGCTCGCATAGGTCGCGGCAGGCGTCCTGGAACACGCGGCGCAGCTCGCGCGCCACGCCGGGCTGCGCGTTTTGCAGCATGATGAGCTCGTAGGGCTGCAGGCTCTCGGCCGCGGTATAGCTCACCACGTTGCCGCCCAGTCCGGCGGCAAGAACGGCCTTCTTAACCGGTGCCTCGTTGGAACCTAGCAGTGCCTCGAACAGGATGTCCGCCGCGATCGTGCGCTTGCGGTCGAGCGCGCTGCCCAGCACAAGGCCCAGGCCCACCAAGGCGTTCTCGGGTGTGGTGGCCATCTCGACGCGCTTATACTCGCAGGTCACGGGCGCCTGCACGCCCAGTGGATTGGGTGCCAGCGTGGACGGGTCCTCGCCGGCGGCAACGGCTGCGTCCATGCGGCGGCTTGCGGCGCTCGGCTGCGACAGGTAGCGCTCGTTCAAAAAGGATAACGCGCGGTCTACGTCCAGGTCGCCGTAGAGCGTGATGTAGGAGTTGGAAGGATTGTAGTGGCGCGCGTGCGTGTCCAGGAACTGCTCGTAGGTGAGCGTGGGAATCGCGCGCGGGTCGCCACCGCTCTCGTGCGCATAGGCGGTGTCGGGATAGAGCGCAGCGTTGACGGCGTCGTCCAGCACGCTCATGGGGGCGGACAGCGCGCCCGTCATCTCGTTGAACACCACGCCGTTATAGCGCAGCGTGCCCTCGCGCAGACTCGCGGGGCTGCCGTTGCCATCGCAGTCCTCGCCCTCCGGCAGGTCCAGCTCGTAGTGCCAGCCCTCCTGCTCAAAAATGGTGGGCTTGGTATAGATAGCCGGGTTGAACACCGCGTCCAGGTACACGTCCATCAAGTTGTACAGATCCTGCTCGTTGGTGGTGGCAACGGGGTAGATGGTCTTGTCGGGGTAGGTCATGGCGTTGAGAAACGTCTGCATGGAGCTCTTGATCAGGTCCACGAACGGTTCCTTGACGGGAAACTTGGCCGATCCGCACAGCACCGAGTGCTCAAGAATATGGAACACGCCGGTGGAATCGGCCGGCGGCGTCTTAAAGCCAATGGCAAAGGCCTTGTTCTCGTCGTCGCACGCCAGGTACAGCAGGCGAGCGCCCGAGGCGGTGTGGCGCAGCACGTAAGCGTCAGAGTCGAGCTCGGGCACGGTCTCACAGCGCTCGACGGCAAAACCGTGACAGATGGTACCGGGCGCCAGCAGTGCGGTAGCAGCGGCGCGCGGGTCGGTTGAGGTGGTGGGCATATGCAGTCTCCTTTGACGCCCCAGCGGGGGCGAATCGAGTCGAATCCTCGAGAGTATACCCATATGGGGCCGCAGCTCTGCGGCGAACTGGCAACGGTATTGGTGGGCGGCTGTGCTGGGTTGACGGCGCATGCCGCGGGTAGCCGCTGCACCACGCTAAAGTGAAATAACACCCCGTTTACCGAATCATTTAGGAAATATATGGACTCCTAAAAAGTTCTAATACAATATAAATCAACTATCTATAAACTGCTGATTCCTTGCAAAGGTATGGTTGATATGGTTGAAGCAAATAGCGTTATCCCCCTGTACAAACAGATTGTCCGTGCGCTTTCTGATTCGATCGCCAACGGCACGTACCGTCCGGGAGATAAGCTCCCGACCGAGGCGGAGCTTATCGAGCAATTTGGCGTGAGCCGAATAACGGTTCGCTCCGCAATTAAAGAAATGGAAGATGCTGGGCTTGTTGAGAGAGCCCGCGGCAAGGGCACGTTCGTTTCGTCGGACACACAGATGTATGCCGCGGACGACCGTGAGAGCTTTACCCATTCGTGCCAACTTGCGGGAAAAAAGGCGTCTACCAGGGTTCTCGAAATGGGCTGGGACTTCCCAAGCCTGCGAGACGCGAAGTTCCTGGGCGTAGACGATACCCAAAAGGTATTGCGTAGTCGTCGTCTGCGCCTTGTGGATGGCAAGCCCACGATGCTGGAAACCAATAGCTATTCCGCTGCGCTTTCTTTTTTGGAGCACGAATCCCTCGATGATTCGCTGATGGCGGTACTCGATCGCCAGGGGATCAAGATGGGTCCCAACACGCGTACGCTCGAGGTCTGCTATGCGAGCGAGCTCGAGGCGGCATACCTTAACGTGGAGCTGGACTCTTCGCTGCTTCTGTTTGTCGATAGACGTTATGCTCCAAGCGGCGAGCCGCTTTTCATCTCCCGTCAGGTGTACTGCACCGAGCGACTGAAGTTCTACTTGTAAATTAGAGATAGATTGGTCGGTTTACCGACCAATTGTTACCGTTCGCGGATTTGGAAAATAGACACACCACGTAGGGCAGATTGCTAATATACTTTGTTATGACAATATAGTACGTCCTATTGGTATTGGAGAACTATGAATAAGATATTGCTAGCGAGTCATGGTTATCTCGCCCAAGGCATGAAAAGCTCTCTGGAGATTCTGATGGGCACCAACGACCGAATCGAGTGCCTGTGCGCCTATGTCGATGACGATTCAAGGGACGTCGCGGCGTTGATTGATGCATGGATGGAGACGAGGGACCCTGCCGACTCTTGGTTTGTCGTGACTGACATCTTTGGCGGCTCTGTAAACAACGAATTCATTCAGAGACAGACCACCGGATCGTTTACGTTGATTACCGGAATGAACTTGCCGCTGCTGGTGGAAATGGTTACACAGCTGGATTTCCTGGATGCGGACAAGGCCAAAGCCGCGGTCGAGGGGTCGCGTCCGTTTATTCAGCTTTGCGAGGCGGCGGACATGCTTGCCGGCGCCGAGGAAGAAGAGTTCTAGTTAGTTCTGGTTCGAGCCCTAGCTAAGGGCCACGCCTGTCATTCCTTTATCACGTGCGGAGATGCTAACGATGATTAAGCTTACGAGAGTTGATTTCCGACTGATTCACGGCCAAGTTGCCATGTCCTGGACTCACGCTTTGGATGTAGATTGCATCCTGCTTGCCAGCGATGCTGTGGCAAAAGACGACATGAGGAAGGCAGCCTTGAGGCTCGCCCGCCCCAGCGGCGTTAAACTCGTCATCAAGGATGTTGACGCTGCTATCGAGGCGCTCAACAGCGGCGTTACCGACAAGTATTCGCTGTTTATCATCACTGAGACGATTGAAGATGTCTATCGTCTCGCTAAGGGTTGCAAAGACATCAAAGAGATCAATCTGGGTGGAACCCGAAAGACCCCTGAGACCACGCTTCATCCGACCCCTGCAATCTTTGCGACCGAGAAAGATGCCGAGCATATCCAAGAGCTCCTGGGCGATGGCGTGGCCGTCGAAATCCGTCAGGTTCCCAATGACGCTAAGGTGTTTGCCAAGGACGTTTTTTAGCCGAAAACATGCTGGTGTTCGGTATTTATTGAGCCGATACCCTATGTCTATGCCCGTCGATCATTTGATCGGCGGGCTTTTTATTAAAGAAAAATCAAAAAAATCTGAAATAGTTCTTGCATAGTTAGTTATATAAAGTATTATAACGTCATGGGATGAATGAAGGGTTCATCCAAGTGAGTTAGGAGTAAGGGATGTTCAATTTCGATGAGCCTCGTTACGAGAAGGTTGTGAGCGATGCCCTCGCTCTCCGTCCTCAGATTGAGGCTGCCGTGGACAAGGTTTGCGAGCAGGGTTATTCCAACATCTTCTTCATCGGCTGCGGCGGCACCTGGGCCCACACGCTCCCGATGAAGTATTGGGTCGAGACCACCACGGCCGACGTCGACGTCCACTGCGAGATCGCCGCTGAGTTCCTCGCATGCCCGCCCAAGGCCTTCAACAAGGACTCGGTCTGCGTCTTCTCCACCCGTACCGGCACCACCCCCGAGATCATCGAGGCCGCCAAGTTCTGCCAGGAGCAGGGCGCCCGCACGCTGATGTATGTCTCCAACGACAACACCCCGGCCACCGAGTACGCCGATTACAAGTTCTTCAGCTTCGCCGAGGACGACGTCCTGTGCGAGGCCATCTACACCTACCAGATCACGCTGGTCGCCCGCTTCCTCAAGAACGCCGGCGCCTTCCCCAAGTACGACACCTTCATGGAGGAGTTCGGCAACATCGCTCCGTACCTCATCAAGGCCAAGGACGCTCAGGACGAGCGCTGCGCCGCCATGGCCGAGGACTTCAAGGATACCGATTACCACATGGTGATTGGCTCCGGCATGCTCTGGGGTGAGGCCTACGACTACGCCATGTGCATCCTCGAGGAGATGCAGTGGATCAAGACCAAGTCCATCCACGCCGCCGAGTTCTTCCACGGCACCATCGAGCTGTGCGAGGAGGGCACGAGCCTCATCATGCTCTACGGCGAGGACGACACCCGCAAGCTCATGGACCGCGTGGACAACTTCACCCACATGCTCGCCGACGAGAAGGGCGTCAACGTCCGCGTGAACAAGTTCGCCACCGCAGAGGTCGAGCTGACGTTAAGAGAACCCGAGTTCCGCAAGAACGACTCACAGATTGTCACATACACCAACACCGAGCGTCAGAGCTGCCATCTCGAGCACGTCCGTAACCACCCGCTCACCACGCGTCGTTACTATCACCAGATGAACTACTAATCCTCTCAAATTGCTGCGGTTGTCTGCAGGCGAGCTGCGCAGAATGCCTCGCCTGCAGACTTGTTTCTGGGGTTGATCGAAATGGTTGTCCAGTATCTTTTAGTTGCACTGGTCGCATTTATTGCGTCCATGGACGAGCAATTATTTGGCATTACGATGCTTGGTCGTCCGTTGTTTACGAGCCTGTTTGTCGGCTTGATCCTTGGCGATGTCCAGCAGGGCGTTATCGTCGGCGCTGCTTTGGAGTCCATGTTCATGGGCGCCATCATGGTCGGCGCGGCGGTTCCTCCCGAGGTCTATGCCTCCGGCGTGCTTGGCTGCGCGTTTGCCGTCATTACGGGTACGGGCACGGCAACTGCCGTCGCGCTCGCCCTTCCCGTCTCCGTCTTCCTTCAGGTGTGGCGCAACTTCTGCTACGCCGTTCCGGGTGCCTTTGCCTGCAAGAAGATTGAGACCGCTCTGGCAAATCGCGATCTTGCCAAGGCGAATCTGTACCATCTGACCATCGTGCCTCTGTCGATTGGCATTCCGTCTGCACTGCTGGTGTTTGGCTCGCTGTTCTTTGGTGCCGACCTCATCAACAATGCGCTCAACGCGATTCCGCAGTTTGTGATGGACGGCCTCAACGTTGCGTCCGGCGTCATGGTCTGCATCGGCTTCGCTCTTCTTATTAGGACCATGGGCGACAACAAGCTGCTTCCTTGGCTGTTCATCGGCTTCATTATGGGCATCTACCTCAAGATGGACGTGGTCGGCGTCGCCGCAGCTGCCATTTGCGTCGCGCTGCTCCTGGCCTTCCGCGAGGGCTCGTCCGGTCCGCAGGCGGTTGCTGCAGATGAAGAGGAGGACTTCTAATGGCTACCCAGAACGCCGATCTCAAAGAGGCCAAGAAGGATGCGATTATGACTCCCGATATGTATCGGAGCATGTTCCTTCGCCAGTTTACGAGCCAGTGCTCTCAGTCGTACGACAAGATGATGGCAATGGGCTTCATGTACACCATTCAGAAGCCCCTGCGAAAGATCTATCCCAACGACGACGATTACTATGCGGCGCTCGATCGCCATACCGAGTTCTTTAACATCACGCCTCATGTGCTTCCGTTTGTAGCCGGCCTAACGGTTTCGATGGAAGAGCAGGCGGCTGCCGATAAGAACTTCGACACGTCCTCGATTAACGCCATGAAGGTCGGCCTCATGGGACCGCTTTCCGGCATTGGCGATTCGTTCTACTGGGGTACGTTCCGCGTGGTCGCCGCCGGCATT
>USMA01000057.1 GCA_900555765.1 uncultured Collinsella sp. | reverse complement strand
AATCACGATGATCGAATGCGGTGCCGGCGATCCGATCGAGGCATCCCGTGAGCAGTGGAACGATGGTTCCAACACGCTTGCTGTCGCGCCGGGTAAGGTGTGCGTCTATGAGCGCAACGTTGTTACCAATGATGCGCTTTATAAGGCGGGCGTTGAGCTGCTGGTTGCTCCTTCCGAAGAGCTGTCTCGTGGTCGTGGTGGCCCGCGCTGCATGACCATGCCGTTCTGGCGCGAAGAGATTTAATTCCGTTCTGGTCCGAGATGTGCGGATGCGCGTTCTTCGCGCGCCGCGCACTCATCAATTAGGTTAATAATGAAAGGAACCTATCATGGCACTGAATCTTTCTGGTCGTAGTTTTCTGACCCTGCTTGATTTCACTACCGAGGAGATCGAGTATATGCTCGAGCTTTCGAGGGACTTTAAGAATCTCAAGCGCATGGGCGCTCCCCATCGTTATCTTGAGGGCAAGAATATCGTTCTGCTGTTTGAGAAGACTTCGACGCGTACGCGCTGCGCTTTCGAGGTGGGCGGTATGGATCTCGGCTTAGGTGTAACCTACCTTGATCCCGGTTCGTCGCAGATGGGCAAAAAGGAGTCCATTGAGGATACCGCCCGCGTGCTTGGTCGCATGTACGACGGTATCGAGTATCGCGGCTCTGACCAGTCCATTGTTGAGGAGCTTGCCGATAAAGCCGGCGTTCCCGTGTGGAATGGTCTCACCAATGAGTATCACCCGACCCAGGCTTTGGCGGACATCCTTACGATGCGCGAGGAATTCGGCGACACGCGTGGCCTCAAGCTGACCTATCTCGGCAAGGAGCAGGGCAATGTAAGCGATTCCCTCATGGTGATCTGCGCCAAGCTCGGCATCAACTTCTGCTCTTGTGGGCCGAAAGGCGACGTTGAGGGCGCTACCCACTTTGATCCCGAGCTGCTTGAGACTTGCCAGAAGATCGCCGAGGAAAATGGCTGCACCATTCAGCTTACTGACAACATCGATGAAGGTGTAAAGGATGCCGATGTTATTTACACCGATGTCTGGGTTGGCATGGGCCAGGCTGAGGAGCTCTGGAAGAGCCGTATCAAGCTGCTCTCCCCGTACCGCGTAACCTCGGAGGTCATGGCGAAGGCAAACCCCAACGCTATCTTCATGCATTGTCTCCCGAGCTTCCACGATACCAAGACCACCATCGGAGCGGAAATCGCGGAGAAGTTTGGCGTAACCGAGATGGAGGTCACCGACGAGGTCTTCGAGTCCGATAAGTCTCGCGTTTTCCAAGAGGCAGAGAACCGCATGCATACCATTAAAGCCGTGATGTACGCTACTCTTCGATAAGGAGGCACGCATGTCCAAACCCTACGGCAAGCCCGATCGTATCGTCGTCGCCCTTGGCGGCACCGCCCTCGGCAACAACCCCGTCGAGCAGATCGAGGCCGTGAGCACCACCGCCCACGCCCTCCTCGGCCTCATCGAGCAGGGCAACGAGATCATCATCACCCACGGCAACGGCCCGCAGGTCGGCATGATCCAGAACGCCTTCGCCGCCGCCCACGACGCCATCGGCACCCCTGAGATGCCGCTGCCCGAGTGCGGCGCCATGTCCCAGGGCTACATCGGCTACCACCTGCAGCAGGGCATCGGCCGCGAGATGCACAAGCGCTATAAGCGCTGGCACGCCGCCACCGTCGTCACCCAGATCGAGTGCGACCCCGACGATCCCGCGTTCAAGAACCCGACCAAGCCCATCGGCCCCTTCTATACCGAGGAGCAGGCCAAGGAGTTCATGGCCGAGGATCCCTCCAAGGTCTTCGTCGAGGATTCCGGCCGCGGCTGGCGTCGCGTCGTCGCCTCCCCCGATCCCAAGAAGATCGTCGAGGCTGACTCCATCCTCAACCTGCTCGACAACGAGTTCATCGTCATCGCCTGCGGTGGCGGCGGCATCCCCGTCGTCCGCGACTACGAGAACAAGGGCTGCTACAAGGGCGTCCCCGCCGTCATCGACAAGGACCTGGGCGGCGAGCTGCTGGCCGAGGACTGCGATGCTGACGTCCTGTTCCTGCTGACCGCCGTTGAGCATGTCGCCATCAACTTCGGCAAGCCCAACCAGGAGGAGCTCGAGGACCTCACCGCCGACGAGGCCGAGCGCCTGGCCGACGAGGGCCAGTTCGGCAAGGGCTCCATGGAGCCCAAGGTCCGCGCCGCCATCAAGTTCGCCCGTTCCCGCAAGGGCCGCACCTGCATCATCGGCGCCCTGGACAAGGCCGCCGAGACCATGGCCGGCCTCTCCGGTACCCGCATCCACGAGTAGTCTCTACTCTGTTGCCTCTCTCGTGGGCGCCGGGCAAAGCGCCCACAAACTAGCCTCTCTTCATGAGCCCCGCAGTCCGCTCCGACTGCGGGGCTTTTGCTATTCACCTAGTCATTGGGGACGTTCTTAAATGACTAGTCAAACATGAGCGTCCCCAATGACCACTCATTTAAGTATGCCCCCAATGACTAGTAGTAGGCCCACATGGCTTCGACTTCGTTGAGGACCTCTACGACGCCCCAGCGGCGGGCGCTGCGGCTGGCCGAGTTGGGGTCGTAGACGCCAATTTGGTTGGCATCGTCGATGCCGTAGAGCACGATGTAGTGGCCTACGTTGGTAAACGTACCGGGGCGCACTGCGGCGATGACGGGCGCACCCGAGCGAAGTGCTTGGGTAATCGATTCGCGATCGTTATAGAGCTGTGTTCCGTTGAGCCCCAGCTGCCACGCACCGCCTGTCATAAACGACCACTCGGTGGCACCAGTGGGGGCGTAGTTGCCGGCTTCGGCCAGTGCACATATATCGACCGGCGTCTTATCGGTATGGCCGGTCTTAAAGATATAGACCATGGTGAGGCAGGTGGGACCGCAAGCGTTTTCGCGAATAGTGCCACCGGCATAGGGCAGCTCCGACCATGCGGGGTCAATTTGGTAGATGTGGGGCATGGTGCCGGCCTGCCATTGCGAGCGTGGGGTCGAGAACGCAAAGGAGTAACCGGGCGCGACGGGAGCTTTAAGCAGCTTGTCCTCGGCAGTGGGCTCAAGACCGGCTGATCCGTGGGAGATACAGGATCCCAAAAACACAAAGACGAGGCAGGCGGCGATGGAGCAAAGCGCAAGGCGTACGCGGCGGGCCGGAAGCGCGCGGCTTGTGGTATGCGACGCGGGGTGAGGGGCAGAATTGCCGCGATCGCGTTGAGGTCGCGAAAAGGAGCGCTTGACGTAGTAGTCGGTCTTACGGCGATCGTAACGGCGTGGCTGCGATGTGTCGGTCTGGCGTTGGCGTGTGCGCGTACTCACGCGGTCTGACTGCTGCGCGGTACGGCTTTGTTGCCGCGAAGAAGCCCCGGGCTGCTCTTGGGGGCGCTGCGGGTTATCGTTGTCGGAGGTGCTTCTGGGCGTTGGCGTGGCGCGGCCGGCAAGGCGCACGCTTTGTGGCCGTTGGTCGCCGTCATTGTATCCGTATGCCATTCGAATCACCTTGCCTCATGTGTAACTCGTCTATCCTACATAAAAAGATGCACGACACATGGGTATGTGCGCCAAAAGCCTGACAAATGGTATGAACGTTGCCGCGCCGCGCGCCAAGTGTCACGGCAACAGGTATTCAAAAGCAGACAAGATGAAAGCGTCCAAGACGAATGACGTCTCCCGCCGTTCGTCCCAAAAACGGTGCCGCTCGTTTTGCAGTTCTGCCTTCGGTCGAGCTGCGAGCGGCGCTGCTGCGCCAAGGCCGTATCTTAAAGCCATGGAAAAAAGCGCGCGGCAAAACGGACCGCGCAAGGGGTGACGCCAAGGGGCGTCAAAAAGGAAAGGAGGGGAACAATGGCGGACAAGAATGCAGAAGTTGCAGTCGAGGATAACGGCGGCATGAAGAAAACGCTCTCGCTCTGGAACTTCTTCACCATCGGCTTCGGTGCCATCATCGGTACCGGTTGGGTTCTGCAGGTCGGCGACTGGATGGTCGTGGGCGGCGGTCCCGTTCCCGCTATGATCGCATTCCTCTTGGGTGCAATCTTCCTCGTGCCCGTCGGAGCTGTTTTCGGTGAGCTCACGGCTGCTATCCCCATCTCGGGCGGCATCGTCGAGTATGTCGATCGTAGCTTTGGCCGTACGCTGAGCTACATCACCGGATGGCTTTTGGCCCTGGGCAACGGCATCCTGTGCCCGTGGGAGGCCATCGCCATTTCGACCCTTGTGTCCGAGATGTTCGGCAGCCTGCCCGGCCTTGAGTGGCTGCGCGCCGTCAAGCTCTACACCATCCTGGGGGCCGACGTTTACCTGTTCCCGACGCTGATCGCGCTCGGCTTTGCAGTCTACGTCATCTTCCTCAACTTCCGCGGCGCCAGCTCGGCTGCCAAGCTCCAGGCCTTCCTGACCAAGGCTCTGCTCTGCGGCATGCTGCTCGCCATGGGCGTCTCGCTGTTCACCGGCTCGCCGGACAATGCCATGCCCGTATTCTCCCAGGTCACCGGCGCTGGCGGCGGCAAGGCCGCTACCGAGAGCTCCAGCCTGTTTGCCGGCATCGTGTCGGTCCTGGTTCTGACCCCGTTCTTCTACGCCGGTTTCGACACCATTCCCCAGCAGGCTGAGGAAGCAGCCGAGGGCCTCAACTGGAACAAGTTCGGCAAGATCATCTCCCTGGCTCTGCTGGCCGCCGGCGGCTTCTACATGGTCTGCATCTACTCGTTCGGCACCATCCTCGACTGGCATGAGTTCGTTAAGAGCCCGGTTCCCGCGCTTGCCTGCCTCAAGGGCATCAACATGCTTCTGTACCTGGCCATGCTCGTCATCGCCACGCTTGGACCCATGGGCCCGATGAACTCCTTCTACGGCGCCACGAGCCGCATCATGCTCGCCATGGGCCGCAAGGGCCAGCTGCCCGAGCAGTTCGCCGAGGTCGACCCCAAGTCCGGCGCTCCCAAGCTCGCCTGCGTCGTTCTGGGCGTCATCACCGTCGTCGGTCCGTTCCTGGGCAAGAACATGCTCATCCCTCTGCCCAACGTGTCGGCTCTCGCCTTCATCTTCTCCTGCGGCATGGTCGCCCTCGCATGCCTGCGTATGCGCTTCACCGAGCCCGACCTGCCTCGTCCCTACGAGGTGCCCGGCGGCAAGTTTGGCATCGGCCTCGCTATCGCCGCCTGCGCCATCATCATCGGCCTGCTCGTGATTCCGTTCTCTCCCGCCTCCCTCAACATGGTGGAGTGGAGCATCGTGATCGGCTGGCTGGCCGTCGGCCTGGCTCTCATGGCTTTCACCAATTCCCGCAAAAAGTAACGCCTAGCCGGGGCGGATCAGGTGCGCGGGCCCCTCTCTTCCGCGCACCGAACCCGGCACCACTTGGGTAGCTTTGTGAGGCCTTAACCCAACACGGCCTCGCCCACTATATGGATCCATAAGGAGGAACCATGTCCACTAAGTATGCAATCGTTGGCGGTAAGCTCATCGACGGTACCGGTGCCGAGCCGGTCGAGAACTCCCTCGTTCTCGTCGACGACAACGGCAAGATCGAGTACGCCGGTGCTATGCAGGACCTTCCCGAGGGCGTTGAGGTTATCGACGCCGCCGGCAAGACCGTCCTTCCCGGCCTGATCGACACCCACCAGCACTTCTCGGGCAACTAGACCGACGATGCCACCGCCAGGCTCCTGCAGCCGCACCTCGAGAAGCCGGACGTCGCCGTCCAGCACGGTGAGCATCGCCTCACCCACGGCCTCACCACCGTCTGCGAGATCGGTCGCTTTGGTATCCAGATCCGTGACTGCATCGACAAGGGCGTCTTCAAGGGCCCGCGCGTTCTGGCCACCGGCCTTGGCTTCTGCCGCGTTGCCGGCCACGGCGACTCCCACCACTGCAGCCAGGAGCTCAACAAGGAATCGCACCCCTGGGGCGATCAGGACGACGGTCCTTGGGATCTGCGCAAGGCCGTCCGTCGTCGCCTGCGTGAGAACCCCGATGCCATCAAGATCTGGGCTACCGGTGGCGGCATCTGGCGCTGGGACTCCGGCCGCGACCAGCACTACTGCTCCGAGGAGATTCAGGCTGTGGTCGAAGAGGCCAAGATGGTCGGCATCCCCGTGTGGAGCCACTGCTACAACAACCACGCCGCTGCCTACGATTCCGTCCGCTTTGGCTGCGAGCTGCTGATCCACGGCTTCGATATCGATGAGCGCACCATGGACCTCATGGCCGAGCAGGGCACCTTCTTCACCCCGACGATCGCCTTCCTGCCCACCTGGTACGCCACCTATCCGCCCGTCTACGTCCCCGAGCTGCACGACAAGTACGAGGGCACCCTGGTCGAGAAGGAGCTGCCGCGCAACTACGACTGCCTGCGCGAGGCCAAGACGCGCGGCGTCGTCATGCCGCTCGGCACCGGATCCTTCTCCTTC
>USMA01000056.1 GCA_900555765.1 uncultured Collinsella sp. | reverse complement strand
GGACGTACGCGCGACCCTCGTTACCGGGGAGGATGCCGGCGGAAATCATAAAGTCGACGGCACGGGAGTGAGCGGCGATGATGCGCAGCGAGCGGCTGGCGCCGGAGTAATCATCGGCGTCATAGGTCTTGCCGCTGATCTCCTCGCCCAGCTTGATGAGATGCTGCATCAAGTCGCCGTCGTAATTGGCGGTCTTGTGCTGCATGATGGCGGCCATGCGCTCCAGGCCCATGCCCGTATCGAGGTTGCGGTGCGGCAGCTCCGGCATGGAGCCGTCCTCCTGACGGTCGTACTGGGTAAACACAAGGTTCCAGAACTCAAGGAAGCGGTCGCAGTCGCAGCCCGGCTTGCAGTCGGGGCTGCCGCAGCCGACCTCCTCGCCCATGTCAAAGTAGATCTCTGAGCACGGACCGCAGGGACCGGTGGGGCCAGCGGCCCAGAAGTTATCGTCCTCGCCCAGGCGGGAGATGTGGTCCTCGGCAACGCCCAGAGAACGCCACACGTCGTGGGTCTCGTCGTCCTCGGTAAAGACGGTGAAGTACAGGCGGTCGAGCGGCAGCTTGAACTCCTTAGTGATGAGTTCAAAAGCCCAAGCGCAGGCCTGCTGCTTGGAGACGCCACCAAAGGAGAAGTCGCCGAGCATCTCAAAGAAGGACAGGTGACGGCCGTCCTCGCCGATGCAATCGATGTCGTTGGTGCGGACGCACTTCTGGCAGGAGATCGCGCCGATCTCCTTCATGGTCTTCTTGCCCTGGTAGTACTCCTTAAACTGGTTCATGCCGGCGTTGGCAAGCAGCAGCGAGGGGTCGTCGGGAACAAGGGACGAAGAAGGATAGAGCTTAAGTCCGCGGTCCTCAAAGAAGATGAGGAACTTGGAGCGTATCTCGGCCGTAGTCATTGACGGGTAGTCAGCACTCATAGAGGGAATCTCCTCGGTTTCACATCGAAACAGTTCAAACGTAACGATATTACCATCCCGCCGCGCCCATGCAAAAAAGAGGGCCGCCAAACAGCGACCCTCCAGCGAAAGTGCACGTTATTTAGGACCGAGCAAGCCTTTGAAAAAAGGCTGCTGTAGAATTACATATAAGAGTCACCCGGAAGGAGCGATCGATGAAAAGTAAACGATTTGTCCTGAATGCACTTCTGGTTGTAGCACTTTTAGCGCTCTTGGCCTTCTCATGCTGGTACGCAAACCAACCAGCATTTGGCTACGAATTGTATGCAGTAATGTCCGGCGATAAGGCTTATTACACTCTACGCGCAGTTGACGTTCTCTTTTTCTATGTAGCCGGCCCCTTATCAATCGCTTTGCTCGCGTTTCTTGTCATTTACAACTTCAAGAAACGCTAGCGGTGCCTATTTGGAATCCGAATCGTCCATGGAGCCGTCGATGCCGGTTTTGGTGTCGTCGTCCATATTGGAATCGTCGTCTTTGGCGAAGGGATTCTTGAAAAAGCCCGTAGCATCGGGCTGAAGGCCCGAGAGCTTCATCCAGGGATTATCGAGCTCGGGTTTGGGCATGGCCTGGGCCTCGGGCGCAGTCTCGTTACCGATGAGCTCGGACTCATAGATGAAGGTGTCGTCGCCGAGCGCGTCGTAGGCGGCGACCGGGTTGCCATCGGCATCGCGATACGGCGTACCCTTAAACACGGCTCCGTCATAGGCCACAAGCTGACGGCCGGTCTCATTCTCGAAGTAGTACACGAAGATGCCCTTGAGGGCCGCACAAAGCGGGATGGCAATAATCATGCCGATGGGCCCCATGAGAGCCGAACCAATAACGAGAGCCGTAAGGCTCATAATGGGATGCACCTGCACTGAGCTCTGCATGACCTTAGGCGAAATCACATTGTCGGTGACGTTTTGCGCGACCATCGTCACGATGAGCGTCCATAACGCCAACATGGGGCTGAACATAAAGCCGAGTACCGTGGCGATTGCCGCGCTCACCCAGGGACCGACGACCGGAACCAAGTGCATGATGCCAGTGAAGATAGCCATGAGCGCCGCATACGGATGGCCGAAAATCAGGAAGCCGATAAAGGCGAGGAAACCACCGCAGATGGACGTCACGACCATACCGCGCATGTAGCCGCCGACAGAGCGAGAAAGGATGGCGACCATAAAGCGGTACGAGGTCTCCTTCTCCTGACCGATGATGGTGCAAATCTCGTGATGCATGCGAGGGTAGTCGCAGGCCATCCAGTAGGCAAGCACCAGACCAAGGAAGATCACGAACAACTGCGAGGCCGTATTGGTGATGAGCGGGAACACCCCGCGGCCACGCTCGGCAGCAATCTGAGACACATACTTCGATGCCACGGTAACCAGCGACGAAAGATTATCGTCCAAATACTCCTTGAGCTGCGTGTTCTTGATCTTCTCGGCATGCGAGATCATCTCATTGAGATCGCCACCCGCAACACGAAGCTGCTCGGGCAGGCGGCTCAGGACTTCCATGATCTGACCAAAGAGAATCGGCGACAAGATGCAAACGACACCGACGAGCACGGCAACAACAACAATAAGCGCGATAAGCGAACCGATGCCGCGATTCACGCCATGGTGCTCGAGCCAGTTGGTGATCGGGGACATCACAAAGGCAATGATGGAACCAACAGCGAGAAACTCGATAACCGGCGCCAGGATGCCCATAAGGTTAAAGATGACAGCGGCGATGACAATGCAGCCGACAACCGCCCAAATGCGAAGCGTCAGAATGCGGGTGTCGCGCAGCACGCGATCGGTTTGTTGGGGGTGTTCACTCATGAACGAATCATCACTCCGTCGGGGTCGATCTTGTCCTGAATCTTCTTAAGCGTGCGGCGCAGCAGACGCGAAACCTGCACCTGAGAAATACCCAGCTTCTTGGCGATCTCGATCTGGGTCATGCCCTTCACAAAGCGCAGCTCGATCACCTCGCGCTCGCGCGGCGAGAAATCGCGGATGGCTTCCTCGATCACTAGGCGGTCATCGGTAAAGTCGAGCTCGTTGTCGTCGTCGGCGTAACGGTCGAGAATCGAAGGGGCATCGTCGGAATCGGACGCACCAGGAGCCTCGATGGGCACCGAGGTATAGGCCGAAGACGATTCCATAGCCTCGAGGACCTCATCGACAGTCACATCTAGATACTCAGCGATCTCCTCAACCTTGGGCGAACGCTGCAGCTCGTTGGTAAGTTTGTCAGTAGCCTGGTTGACCTTGGCCGAGAGCTCCTGCAGACGACGCGGTACGCGCACACTCCAGCCCTTGTCGCGAAAATGACGTTTGATCTCGCCCAGGATAGTGGGTGTCGCAAACGTCGTGAACTCGAGTCCGCGCTCGGGATCAAAACGGTCGATAGCCTTGAGCAGACCCAGATAGCCAACCTGCATCAGGTCGTCGAGCGGCTCGCCGCGATTCTTAAATTTGTTGGCAAGAAACCTTACCAGGTTCATATGGGACATGACGAGCTGCTCACGGGCGTCCGGATCACCGGTCTCCTTGTAGCGACGAAACAGCTCGCGGGTTTTCTCCTTGTCCCAAGCGGTCTTGCCGCTCCGGGAACGTTCGGTCATATTAGATATCCGCCTTGAGGTCGAGGGAAAGCGTCAGGGGCGCCGTAGTCTTTTCGTAGGAGTCGCACACGCTCGCGAGGATGAGCTCGGCATACACCGCAGCCTGGTCGTCTTCATCGACCGTAGCCTGGTCGCCAAAGGTAATAGTCATGCCAACGTGGGTCTCATCGACATCGAATTTGATGGTGATGTCATCGCAGTCGACCGCGGTGCAACCAAAGATGAAAGCCTCCTCAGCAGCCATGCGGATGTCCTCGATGCGATCGACAGACATAGAGCACAGGGCACCAACGTTGGCTGCCGTCATGCGCACAAGGCGAGCGAGACGCGGGTCACCGGCAACGGTCAGCGTGATAGGGCAGGTTGCTTCGCTACTCATCGCAGGACTCCTCAGAGGTCTCGGCGGGCGTATAGGTGTAATACTGAGCCGGCTTGGATACAGCCTTCTGACCATCATCGTCGCCCGCGGCGGCCTCGTCCTCGCCAATTAGGACGCGCTCGGTAGGCTGCTCGGCCTCCGCAGCGGCAGCGGCGAGCTTGCGATCGGCGTCGGCTGCAGGAGCCTTCACCTTATTGAAGAGCTTCTGCACAGCACCGGCGGCAGAGTCGGTCACGCTCGACACAGCATTGCTGGCCTCGGCCATGCTGCCCGTAACCTCGGAAATGTCGCGAACCACGGCTTCGACCTCTACGAGATTGGAGGTAAGGGCATCAACTGCCGGCTTGCTCGACTTAAGCAGCGGCTCCATCTGGGCAAGCGCCGGCGTAAGCTCATCGACAGCGCCATCGAGCTTTGCCACCACAGGCTGAGCCTCGGCGATGGTGTTGTTGAGGTCGTTCACGGTCTTATCGAGCGAGTCGACGACATTGCGGGTCTTGCGCAGGGTAAGCGCGAGCTCAGCGATGGCCCACACGCCGGCAACGGCGAGCAGCAGCAGGGCGATTTGAATGGGACTCATACAAGCCTCCCGGAAAAATCGAAATACAGACGCTTTTCATGGTACCCCAAAGGGGACCGAACATGCCAAGAGCAGCAACGTGGGACAAAATTATCAGCAGCTACTTCGGTGCATTCCCGCTGCGGTCGCGCTCGCTTTGCTCTACGCGCCACTCTTCCCAGCCGCGCCCGGCAGGCTGCCAGAACGCACCGCGCTCCAGCCCATCGGGCAAATAGCGCTGATCGACCCAGCCTTCGGGATAATCGTGCGGGTATTTATACACACCGTAGTTGTCGCTGCCTGGGCGATGGCGATCGCGCAGATAACTCGGCACCTCGCGAAGCCCACTAGAATGGATATCGGCCAGCGCCGCATCAATCGAAGCCTCACACGCGTTGGATTTAGGGGCCAAACACACATAGAGTGCAGCCTGAGCCAGGTTAATGCGGCACTCGGGATAGCCAATGACCTCGGCAGACTTAAACGCGGCATGCGCCACCAAAAGCGCCTGCGGGTCGGCGTTGCCAACATCCTCAGAAGCCTGAATCATAATACGGCGAGCGATAAACTTGGGATCCTCCCCCGCATCAATCATGCGCGCGAGCCAATAGATCGTGGCATCGGGGTCGCTACCGCGCATGGACTTAATAAACGCACTGATGATGTCGTAGTGCATGTCGCCGTTTTTGTCATACGAAAATCCACGACGCGGGTTGGCGATCTTCACGTCATCCACGGTGATGGGATAGCGCTCCCCCGCCGCGGGCGCTGGCGTTCCCTCGGTATCGGGACGCGTGACGGCAATCTCGCTCGCAAGTTCGAGCGTCGTGAGCGCCGAGCGAGCGTCACCCGCTGCCAGCGTGCAGATGGTCTTAACCGTATCCTCATCGGCCGAGAACTTGCCGTTCAAACCCTGCGGCGCCTCGAGCGCACGCTCGATAAGCGTGGCGATATCCTCGTCTTTAAGATGCTCAAGCTCCACCACGCGACCGCGCGAGAGCTATGCCGAGTTGACCTCGAATTACGGATTCTCCGTCGTGGCGCCAATCATAATGACGGTACGGTTCTCAACCGCATGCAGCAAGGCATCCTGCTGAGACTTGGAGAAGCGGTGAATCTCGTCGATAAACAGGATGGTGCGGCGGTCGTAGGTATTCAGGCGCGTCTTGGCCTCGTCAATCACGCGGCGAAGATCCTTTACGGTACCCGTCACGGCGCTGACCTCGACAAACTCGCTCTTGGTATGGTTGGCGATAATGTGGGCCAGCGTCGTCTTACCCGTACCGGCCGGCCCGTACAGAATCACGCTCGAAAGCACGTCGTGCTCGATCGCGGCACGCAACCATGAGCCCTTACCGACGGCCTTTTGCTGGCCCACGTACTCGTCGAGCGAATTGGGTCGCATGCGCACCGCGAGCGGCGCATTTTTAAAGGAACGCTCGCGCGTCGAGGCAGAAAAAAGGTCGTCCATAGCCATCCCGTGCATCAATCAAAAACGTTTTCAACTAACCAGTATACCGAAAGGATACGAACTACCGTTCGTTAATATAGGTACGATGCGGAAACCTTAGACCCGGGAACAGCTTGCTCGTCAGTTCGCAGAAATAACCGTCCGTCATGCTCGCGATATAATCCACCACGGCTTGATCCTTGTCGTCCTGCCAGGCATAGGTGCGATCGTAGTAGGAAAGTTGCTGCTCAATGCGCGAAATATGGTGCTTAAAGATGTAAGAAGACTCGTCACCACTGTTTAGATCCCGCAGGCAACGGTCGTAGAGCTTTTCGAAGGCCTCGCGCAGCTCCACCTCGGAATCGCCTTCGATACCGCCCTTGCTATAGATCTTCTCGTAGTTCTCGCGCTTGGCTCGGCGGATTTCCCCAAACAGGTCCTCGCTCATCTCGATGCGCGGCTTACCATAGCTGTGCTCAACGATATCGATGGAGGCTTGCGTGAGGATCCAACTGTTGTAGGCAC
>USMA01000055.1 GCA_900555765.1 uncultured Collinsella sp. | reverse complement strand
TGGACCAAGCAGATCAACCCCAACCGCATCATCGTGGTTTCCGACGGCGTTGCTCACGACGAGCTCCGCAAGACCATGATCGAGCAGGCTGCCCCTCCGGGAGTCCATGCCAACGTCGTGCCCATCAAGAAGATGGCCGAGGTCGTCAAGGACACGCGCTTTGGTGACACCAAGGCCATGCTGCTCTTTGAGAACCCGCAGGATCTGCTCAAGGCCATCGAGGCCGGCGTCGACATCAAGGAAGTCAACATCGGTTCCATGGCTCACTCCAAGGGCAAGGTCGTCGTCACCAACGCCGTCGCTATGGGCGATGACGACGTCAAGACTCTCGAGGCCCTCAAGGCCAAGGGCGTCAAGTTCGAGGTCCGCAAGGTTCCTTCGGATTCCTCCGAGGATCTCGACGCCATGTTGAAGAAAGCTAAGGCCGAACTGGCCGCTCAAGCATAGTAAAGGAGGGTCCGATACATGTCTGCAATCACTATTCTGCTTGTTGCGATTGTCGCGTTGCTTGCCGGTATGGAAGGCATTCTGGATGAGTTCCAGTTCCATCAGCCGCTCGTGGCATGCACGCTTATCGGTCTCGTAACCGGTCACCTTCAGGAGGGCATCCTCCTGGGCGGTTCGCTCCAGATGATGGCCCTTGGCTGGGCTAACGTCGGCGCCGCTGTCGCGCCTGACGCCGCTCTGGCCTCGGTCGCTTCTTCGATCATCATGGTGCTCGCCCTCAACGGTGGCGCCACCGATTCGGCCAAGGCCGTTACCGCCGCCATCGCCGTCGCCGTCCCGCTGTCGGTCGCTGGTCTGTTCCTGACCATGATCTGCCGTACCCTGGCTACCGCTATCGCTCACGCCATGGACGGCTGCGCCGAGAAGGGCGATTTCGCCGGCATCGAGCGCTGGCAGTACGCTGCTATCCTCATGCAGGGCCTTCGTATCGCCATCCCGGCAGTACTTCTGTGCATCATCCCGGCTGAGGCTGTTACCAACGCGCTTAACGCTATGCCCGACTGGCTGTCCGGCGGCATGGCTGTCGGCGGCGGCATGGTCGCTTCCGTCGGTTACGCCATGGTCATCAACATGATGGCCACCAAGGAGACCTGGCCGTTCTTCATCCTCGGCTTTGTCCTTGCTGCCATCCCTCAGCTCACGCTGATCGCCCTTGGCCTCATCGGCATCTCCCTTGCCCTCATCTACCTTGGCCTTAAGGATCTGGCCAAGCAGGGTGGCGGCATGGGCGGCGGCTCCGGTGACCCGCTCGGCGACATTCTGAACGATTACGAGTAGGAGGGGAGTGATACATATGGCAGAGAACTAGATTCAGCTCACCAAGGCTGACCGCAAGAAGGTTTGCTTCCGTCATCAGTTCCTTCAGGGCTCGTGGAACTACGAGCGTATGCAGAACGGCGGCTGGTGCTTCGCAATGATCCCTGCGATCAAGAAGCTCTACACCAGCAAGGATGACCAGATTGCCGCTCTTAAGCGCCACCTGGAGTTCTATAACACCCACCCCTATGTTTCCGCCCCCGTCATTGGCGTTACCCTCGCTCTCGAGGAGGAGCGCGCCAACGGTGCTCCGATTGACGACGTCGCCATTCAGGGCGTCAAGGTCGGTATGATGGGCCCGCTCGCCGGCGTCGGCGACCCCGCCTTCTGGTTCACCCTTCGCCCGATTCTGGGCGCTCTGGGCGCTTCCCTGGCCCTGTCCGGCAGCATCGCCGGTCCGTTGCTGTTCTTCTTCGCGTGGAACATCATCCGTTACGCCTTCCTGTGGTACACGCAGGAGTTTGGCTACAAGGTCGGCTCCTCCATCGCCAAGGACCTCTCCGGCGGTCTGATGGGCAAGGTCACTGAGGGTGCTTCCATCCTGGGTATGTTCATCATTGGCGCCCTGGTCGAGCGCTGGGTGTCCATCTCCTTCACCCCGGTCGTCTCCAAGGTCACGCAGTCTGCTGGCGCCTTTATCGACTGGGCTAACCTGCCCTCCGGTTCTGAGGGTGTCAAGGAAGCACTGACGATGTATAACTCCATCGGTGCTAACTCCCTTGATCAGGTGAAGGTCACCACGCTTCAGGCCAACCTCGATCAGCTCATCCCTGGCCTTGCCGCCGTGTGCCTGACCCTGCTGGTCTGCAAGCTCCTCAAGAAGAAGGTCAGCCCGATTGTCATCATCCTGGCTCTCTTCGCCATCGGCATCATCGGTCGCGTCTGCGGCTTCATGTAAGCACGTTTCGGCTTAAGACCGAGAATTGCTAGGCAAGGGCTTTTGAGCCATTGAAACGGACCGCACCCGGTGGGTACACTGGATGCGGTCCGATTGTTTTATTTGGAGGGCGAGGCGCGCATGGCGCAATCTCAGAACAGCACGGTCGATCTGGCAACGCCGGCAACCTGCCTGATGGGGCTTACCAGCCACGGCAACGTGATGGTGGGCAATAAGGCGTTCGAGTATTACAACGAGCGCAATCCCGAGGATTATATTCAAATCCCGTGGGATGAGGTCGACTATATTGCCGCCGAGGTTTTACGCGGCACCAAGAAGATCACGCGTTTTGCCATCTTCACCAAGGACAACGGTCACTTTACGTTTTCGACGCGCGACGACAAAGAGACGCTTCGTGCTGTCCGCAAGTACGTCGACGAGGATAAGCTTGTGCGTTCGCCCGACTTTATCGATGTGACGGCCAAGGGCGCCAAGAGCATCCCCTCCGTCATCAAAAACCTCTTCCACAAAGGCAACTAGCTCTTCACAAGTTGCGGTGAAATAGTTCCTAAATACGGCTTTAGATGCTTCAGACAGGAACTATTCCACCGCAACTTCGAAGTCTAGTCATGCGACGTATTGCGATGCAGTAAATCTGCTACACTAGTACAACATGCCTCCGTAGCTCAGGGGATAGAGCACCGCTCTCCTAAAGCGGGTGTCGACGGTTCGAATCCGCCCGGGGGCACCAGAAGATTATGACGGCGTCGCGAGAGCGGCGCCGTTTCTGGTTTGTGGGAGCTGCCGGCGGATTCGAGCCGTCGACACCCGCGTCACCAATTTCCCCGCGGGGGGAGTTTTCGAATCCGCCCGGGGGCACCAGAGGAATATCGAGCCCGGTACCGCTACGGTGCCGGGCTCTTCTGGTTCATGCCATGTCAAAAACGAAGCGCCCGCTTGCTGGGGGAGCAAGCGGGCGCCTGTGAGCGAATATGTTTGCGGCGAGAGCCGTGATGAGCGGTGGGGTGGCGACTAGTTGGTCGTACCGGAATCGTCACCCGTGCCCGAGCCAGAGCCCGAACCCGAGCCAGAAAGTGCGACTGTTAGCGTGATCGTGCTGTCGGTGGACTGCTTGCCGGTGGGGGAGACGCCCGTAACGGTGGCATCCTCGTTACCGCTCACGGGATTGCCGTTCTGGTCACAGAAGCCGATGTTATAGAAGCCGGCGTTGTTGAGCGCGGTAACGGCGGCGGAAATGCTCTTGCCGTACAGGTTGCCCGGGACGGTGGCCTTGCCGGACTTCTTGGCGATGACGACGGTAATCGTGGCGCCGGGCTTCTGCTTGCCGCTGGGGTTCCAGCTGATCACGGTGCCCTCGGTAACCGAGTCGTTCTCCTGGTAGCTCACGTCGACACCAAAGCCTGCCATATCGAGGGCGTTGCGCGCCTGGGCCTCGGTCATGTCGGTCAGGTCGGGGACGGACGTGGTATCCGGGCCGCTCGAGACCTTGTACGAGATGGTCGTGCCCTTCGCGACTTCCTTACCGTCTTCGGTGCCCTGCTCAAAGACCTGGCCCTCATCGGCCTCGTTGGCCTCCTCGGAGGCGTTGCCCTTCAGGCCAACGCTTGCCAGCGCGGCTTCTGCCTGGTCCTTGGTCAGGCCGACAAGCTGGGGAACCTCAACCTTCTCGGAGGGCTTGGGGCCCTTGGAGATTACCAGGTTCACCTTGGTGCCCTTGGCCTTCTTGGTGTTGCCGTTGGGCGTCTGCTCGGCGACCTTGCCCTCGTCGACATCGTCGTTGTAGCTTTGGTCGATGGTGCCGACCTCGAGGCCGGCTTGCTTGATCAGCTCGACGGCAGTCTGCTGGTCCTTGCCCAGCACATCGGGCACGGTGACCTGCTCGCCGCCAAAGATTCCTGTGGCAAAGGCCACCACGATGCCGACGACGGCAACGGCTGCTACCACGGCGGCGATGATCTTATTCTTGTTGGATTTGGGCTTTTCGACCTCGTAGGAGCCGGTAGAGCCCGAAACCGAGCTACGGGCGGTATTCTGGCCGCTCACGCCCGAAACGGGACGCACCATGGCGCGCGTCTGATCGGAAAGCTCGCGAGTCTTGGTGGCGCCCAGCTCACCGGGGGCGCCAATGATGCGCGTGGGCTCCGAGACGTTGACGGCACGGCCCGACAGGTAGCTGTTGAGCACCTGACGCAGCTCGTCGGCGGTCTGGAAGCGGTTTGTCGGATCCTTCTCCATGCACTTGAGGATGATGCGCTCAAGGTCGGCGTCGACACCGGAGTTGATCTGGCTCGGCGGAATAGGCAGCTCGTTGACTTGCTTGAGTGCGACCGAGATGGCGTCGTCACCGTCAAAGGGAACGCGGCCGGTGGCGCACTCGTACATCACGACGCCCAGCGAGTAGATATCCGAGGTGGGGCCGAGGTCCTGACCGCGGGTCTGCTCGGGGCTGACGTAGTGGGCGGTTCCCAGCACGTTGTTGTCTTGCGTGAGGTGGCTGTTCTTGGCGCGCGCGATGCCAAAGTCCATCACCTTGATGTTGCCGTCGGGCAGCACCATGATGTTCTGCGGCTTAATGTCGCGGTGGATGATTTCGTGCTTGTGGGCGACCGAAAGCGCGGAGCTGATCTGCGAGCCGATCTGGGCGACCTTCTTGGGGTCGAGGGCGCCGTGGCTCTTGATGCCGCTCTTAAGGTCGGTGCCGCGCAGGTACTCCATGACGATGTAATAGGTGTCGCCGTCCTTGCCCCAATCGTAGACGCCCACGATATAGGGGGAGGAGAGACCGGCTGCTGCCTGGGCCTCCTGCTTAAAGCGTGCGGCGAAGGTTGCGTCGCCGGCATACTGCGGCAGCATGATCTTGACGGCAACCGTGCGGTCGAGGACCTGGTCCTGTGCACGGTAGACGGTCGCCATGCCGCCTGTTCCCACCTTATCCTTGAGGAGGTATCTTCCCCCGAGGACCCTCTGTTCCATTCCTGCTCCTAACATAACTATTCGCTCAACGATGTGTGTAGTACCTACGATGTGGCCGCTGGGGCCGTGTGGCGCGTTGCCACTAACTCTTCGGCCGCGGCGCGCCTCGGGTGTCCGATTCGATCATGGGCATCACGCTCCCTGCGCGGCAAGCGCCGCGGTCAGGACGATACCGGCGATCTTGGCGGCCTCGACGTCATGCTTGTCGAAATCCTCCAAGGCCACCGAGATGGCGACCGTGGGTGAATCGTAAGGTGCAAAGCCAACGAACATCGAGTTGACGTTGGTGCCGCCGGTCTCGGCCGAGCCGGTCTTGCCGGCGACCTTGACGCCGGGGATCTGGGCATCGGTGCCGGTGCCGGACTGGACGACGGCAAGCATGGCCTGCTTGACCTGGTCGGCCGTGGCGGAGCTGACGGCCTGACCAAGCGAGCGGGACTGCGTGGTCTTGACCACGGTGCCGTCCGGGGCGAGTACCTGGGCTACAAAGTACGGGTCCATGACCACGCCGCTGTTAGCGATGGCGGCGGCAATCACGGCGTTTTGCATGACGGTGGTCTGCGGGCCGGGCGTGTGGTCCATGCCGACAGGCTGGCCGGCGCCTGCCCAGGCGGTCTCCCACTCGGTCATGAGCGACGGGTCGGCCATGATGGAGGCCGCGGAGGTCAGGTCCTGGCCGAGCTTTTGGCCGTAGCCAAAGGCGTTGGCAAACTGCACGAGCGTGTTTGCGCCAACTTCGTTTGCCACCTGGCCAAAGACGACGTTGGAGGACACGGCAAAGGCCTGCTGCAGGCTGATGGTGCCGTAGCTCTCGTTGGCAGAGTTGGTGACCGGTGCGTTGCCGATGTCCATGGAGCCGGGCGCCTGGTAGGTGCTGGTAAGGCTGGCGGTACCGGTCTCGAGTGCCGCGGAAAGCGTAACGACCTTAAACGTTGAGCCCGGCGTGTACAGCGCGTCCATGGCGCGATTGTACATGGAGCCGTCCTCGCCGCCGCCCGTCTGCAGCAGAGCATCGATGTTGGTGTTGTCGTATGTGGGCGAGCTGGCACATGCGAGAACCGCGCCGGTACGCGGGTCGATGACCACTACAGCGCCCTTAAAGCCCTTGAGTGCCTGCTCGGCCGCCGTCTGGATGCGCGAGTCGATGGTGAGCTTGGCGGTGTTGCCCGGCTGGGTCTGGCCCGCGAGCGACGCGATGGCGGTGTTGCTCTGCCGTGCCGTGCCATTGCCGCGCCGTTAAGCCTTAAAATTGCTCCACCCTAAATACGGTCGCCCCGCTGGCCTTGGCTGCTTCCAGCCCAATGCCCGAATCTTCA
>USMA01000054.1 GCA_900555765.1 uncultured Collinsella sp. | reverse complement strand
GAGGCCGAGACCCTGGCCGAAGAAGAGGCCGAGGAGACCACGGCCGTCAAGACCGCTGCCGCCCCCGCCGTTGAGGCTCCTGTTGTCGAGACCGCTTCTGCCACTGAGGCCTCCGCAGCTCCGTCCGCCCTTAAGGGCAAGGATCTGAGGGTTCTGGTTCTGTGCGCTGGCGCCGGCACCTCTGCACTGCTCGCCAACGCGCTTAAGGAAGGCGCCGACGAGCTGGGCATCGACATTACCGCCAACGCCGGTGCCTACGGCAGCCACTACGCCATCATGGACCAGTACAACGTCATCGTCCTGGCTCCGCAGGTTCGCACCTATTACAACGAGATGAAGGCCGACACCGACCGCCTGGGCATCACGCTGCTGTCGCCCAAGGGCAAACAGTACATCGACCTCACTAAGGATCCCAAGGGTGCCGTCGCCTGGATCGAGGAAAACCTCGAGGCATAAGACGCTGACACCACCTGCCGCTTGCAGACAATAAATGGCCCGTGCATCGATGTGTGATGCGCGGGCCATTTTGTTTAGACCGCACCCGTCCTCCTGTTCATCTCAATCTGTAACATCTAGCCGAGTTTTTCGGTCCTAGCTGTTACAGATCGAGATGAACGCACAGGCCAAGCCGAAAATCTCAATCTGTAACATGTAGACCACTTTTGACCGTCTAGTTGTTACAGATCGAGACAAACGGAATAGGCCGAGCACGTCTACGCCCGCAAGTCCTTTACGCTGGAACGCTCGACCAACACGCCCGAGACGAGCGTACGGCTTCTGGAGCTCGGAGCTTCCAGACCCGCGACGACCTCGTTGAGCGCACGGACGCCCAGCTCGCGGTGGCGAAACTTCACCGACGTCAGAATCGAGTTGGGAATCGTCTTATAGAGCTCATCGTCGAAGCCGATCACGGACACATCATTGGGCACACTGAGCACTATGTAACGTAGAGCCATCATCACGCCGTTTGCCATGCAGTAGTTAGCAGCGAGGACCGCCGTGCAATCGGGCTTATCGGCAAGCACAAGGCCCGCGGCATAGCCACTATCCGCATTCCAATCGCCTTGCAGAGGCTCGGGCGGCTCAATGCCACGCGCCTCGAGTGCCGCACGCCAACCTTTCATACGGCACTGGCTCGACAACGACTCTTTCTTACCAGAGACGAAGTACACGTTTTTATGCCCGTGGTTCAAGAAGTACTCGCACGCCATGCGCGCGCCGCCCTCTTGGTCGTCACTGACGGTGGAGCTGGTTGGTTGTTCCATCGGTGTGTTAATCACCGTCTTGAGGTCTTTCGGTGCCTCAAAAGTATCAAAGTCATCGACCATCTGACGCAGGTTGAAGATCATGCCATCAACAGGCAGCTGCGACATCCTACGCGCCGCTTCGGCAAGGGTCATCTTCTCCCCCGCCCGCTTTTTGATCATCGTGAGCGCAAAGCCGCGGTCTTCGGCGGCATCTGCGATACCGTCAATCATGTCCACGGCACCGCCCGACAAGTGGAACAGCACCACGCCAATGCACCCGTAACGGCCCAACTTGAGCGAACGCGCGGCAAAGTTGGTTCGAAACCCGAGCGCCTCCATTGCGGAATGAACCTTATCGCGTGTCGACTCTCGCACGCTATCGGGCTCGTTGATCACACGCGAAACCGTCTTGAGAGAAACACCCGCAGCAATCGCCACATCGTTCATTGAGACATTTTTCTTGTCCATCGTTGCCACTACTTCTCCAGTCGGTTTTGCATCGCTTGCTTTTTGCGTTCTAGCATACACTACCTGCCCGACTGACAAATCAACCGTTTACCGGACAATATCGACCGCTCACCCGTATATCCTTGTTGCTCTTCCAAAAATGTCTTACGTTGTCATTAACGAAATGACAACGTTGTCATTTCGCAATGCCTTCCTTAAGCAGGAAGGTTTCCGGGCAGTCCTGACCATCCATCGACGACCAGTTCCATCCACATGCATCGCGCATCAAGTAGCAAAGGAGCTCTATGGACGCCATCGTAAAGATGCTCGAAAAGCATCAACCGTTCTTCGAGAAGATCTCGAGAAACATCTACCTCCAGGCCATCAAAGACGGATTCCTTGGGTGCATGCCCATCGTCCTTACCTCTTCGATCTTTCTGCTGATCGCCACCCTTCCCGGCGTAGTTGGAATCACGTTGCCCCAGCCGCTCATCGACTGGTGCAACAAGCTGTACAACTTCACCATGGGCGTCATGGGCATCATGGTTGCCGGCACCACCGCCAAGAACTTTACGGCTTCCATGAACCGTCGCATGCCCGCCGGCAAGGTGCTCAACGACGGCTCCACCATGGTTGCCGCCCAGTGCAGCATGCTGCTGCTCGCTGTTACGCAGTTCACCACCAAGTTCAACGGCTCCGAGCTTTCGGTCTTCGATTGCACCAGCATGGGTACACGCGGTCTGTTCTCGGCCTATATCGCAGCGTTCATTACCGTGTGGGTCTATAAATTCTGCGTCTCGCGTGATCTGACCATTAAGCTGCCCAAGGAGGTCCCGGGCGCCATCGCTCAGAACTTCCGCGACATCATCCCCTTTGGCGGCGCCGTCATCATCTGCGGCATCATCGATGTCGTCGTGCGCAACCTCATGGGCGTTCCGTTCTCCGAGCTGCTCATCAAGCTGCTCTCCCCGCTCTTCACTGCAGCAGAGACCTACCCCGGACTCATCCTTATTCAGGCAGCCACCGCGTTCTTCTGGTTCATCGGCGTCCACGGCCCCTCGATCGTCCAGCCGGGCATCGACCCCATCCGTCTTGCCAACCAGGCCGAGAACCTGCAGGTTCTGCTGGCCGGTGGTCACCCCGCCCACTCCCTCACCTTCAACATGTCGCTCGTGGGTGAGTTCGGCGGCACCGGCGCCACGTTCATCGTGCCGCTTCTGCTGATTCTCTTTATGAAGTCCAAGCAGCTCAAAGCCGTCGGTAAGGCCTCGATCGTTCCTGTTGCCTTCGCCGTCAACGAACCGCTGCTCTTTGGCGCGCCGATGATCCTTAACCCCTACATGCTCATCCCCTTTGTTGCCGCCGGCTGCGTCAACGTAAGTATTGCCAAGTTCTTTATCGACAACGTGGGCATGAACGGCTTCTCCTTCGTGGTGCCTTGGGCTACCCCTGCCCCATCGGTATCTTCATCACCACGAACTTCCAGCTTATCGCCCTGGTATTTGTCGCGATCATCATCTTGCTGGACGCCATCATCTACCTGCCGTTCTTGAAGGCATACGATAAGCTGCTCTGCGACCAGGAGGCCGAGCGCGCCGCCGAGCTGGGTCTCGAGTCCGATGGTGCTGCCACCATCGCCGCCAGCACCTCTGCGCCCGCTGTCGAGCAGACCACCGCTTCCGTCGAGCCGACCGCCGCTGCCGCCGACAGCAAGCCTGTCGCCGATCAGCCCGAGCCCGCCGCCGACGCATCCGCTAAGAAGGATGTTGATGGTCTGAAGGTCCTCGTCCTGTGCGCCGGCGCCGGCACCTCTGCCATGCTCGCCAACGCCATCAAGGAAGGTGCTGCGCAGACCGGAGAGAACATCGCTTCCTCCGCAGGCGCCTATGGCCAGCACACTGCCATCATGGATCAGTACGACGTTATCGTGCTCGCCCCGCAGGTTCGTAGCTACTACAACGACATGAAGGCCGACACCGATCGCCTGGGCATTAAGCTGCTCGCTCCCCGCGGTAAGGAATATATCGACCTTACTCGCGACCCCGCTGGCGCCATCAAGTGGCTCCGCGAGAACCTCGACTAGTTCCTCCCTCTGTTGGTGCCCGGATTCCCGGTTCGGGCACCTCTCCCTATTCGTATCCCACAGAAAGGATGACTCATGACCAACCCCATGCAGTTCCCCGACGGCTTTGTGTTTGGCGGCGCCACCGCTGCTTACCAGGTTGAGGGCGAGACCCGTACACACGGCAAGGGCAAAGTGCCCTGGGACGATTTCCTGGCTGCTCAGGGCCGTTTCTCCCCCGACCCCGCAAGCGATTTCTACAACAAGTACCCGGTCGATATCGACCTGTGCCAGCGCTTCGGCATCAACGGCATTCGTGTCTCCATCGCTTGGAGCCGTATCTTCCCCAGCGGCACTGGTGAGATTAACCCCGAGGGTGTTGCCTTCTATCACGAGCTCTTTGCCACCTGCAATAAAGCCGGCGTTATCCCCTATGTCACGCTCGATCACTTTGATACGCCCGAGGCCTTTTACCAGAACGGCGGCGAGGGCTTCCTGACGCGCACGACGATCGACGCCTTTGTCGAGTACGCCAAGTTCTGCTTTGCCGAGTTCACCGAGGTCAAGCACTGGTTTACCTTTAACGAGCTTCCCGCGACCGCCGAGGGCAGCTTTATCGTCGGCAACTGGCCGCACGGCGAGAAGTATCGCCTGGATAAGGCCTTCCAGCTCATGCACAACATGATGGTGGCCCATGCCAAGGCCGTCGTCGCCTTCCACGAGGGCGGCTTTGAGGGCGAGATCGGCATTGTCCAGAACCTGGAGCCCAAGTATCCCCTCGACCCCAACAACGCCACCGACTGCGAGGCAGCTCGCATGGCCGACGTCATCAACAACCGCTGGGTACTCGACGCCACCTTCCGCGGCCACTATGCAGCCGACACCATGGAGGCTGCGACCAAGCTGGCCCATATCGCCGGCGGCGAGCTCGACGTCCGCGACGAGGACATCGCCGCGCTGACCGCCGCGCTCCCCTACAACGATTGCCTGGGCGTCAACACCTACAAGTGCCAGTTCCTGCGTGCCGCCGAGGGCGAAAACGACATCACCCACAATGGCACCGGTGACAAGGGCTCCTCGCGCTGGTTCCTCAAGGGCGTGGGCGAGTCATGCGTGCGCGAAGGCGTACCCACCACCGATTGGGACTGGATTATCTATCCCGAAGGCCTCTACGACCTGCTGCTCCGCATTAAGAACGATTACCCCAACTACAAGAAAATCTACATCACCGAGAACGGCATGGGCTATAAGGACGACTTCGAGGACGGCTTTATCGACGACGCCCCTCGCATCGACTACATGCGTCAGCATCTCGCATGGATCCTCAAGGCGATTGACGGCGGCGTGAACGTCGACGGCTACTTTGTGTGGTCGCTGCAGGACCAGTTCTCCTGGACCAACGGCTATAACAAGCGCTATGGCCTGTTCTACATCGACTTTGAGACCCAGAAGCGCTATCCCAAGGCGAGCGCGTACTGGTACAAGAACGTCGCGGAGACCGGCCTGCTCATGGCCTAACTTCAGCCGCGTATCCCCTGTCGGCCGCATGCGAATCCCCCACGGGTTCGCATGCGGCCTTTTTTGTTTTTGGTGAGCCCGAGCAGGCCGTTTATCTCGATCTGTAACATCTAGCAGGGATTTTCAATCCTAACTGTTATAGATTTAGACGAACGGGCGACCAGGGCTGAAAGATCTCAATCTGTAACACGTAGCCCACTTTTAACCGTCTAACTGTTACAGATCGAGACAATAAGATAGTCAAATCCGAACTTTCCAAGCAGTTATAAAGCATGGTTTCTAGTTTTCGGTATCACGAACATACTTTCGGTATCATTTAATGATATTATGATATCGAAAGTATGTTCGTGATACCGAAAGGAGCCGCATGCGCCAGTTCGATTACACCACAGTCCCAGCGGAACTCGAAGCAACTCCAATCACCAACCTCCTCCTCTCGATACGCGAGCATAAAGGCCGTCAGCTTGCTCTGAGTCAAGTCAAACCCGAGCTTCTATCGTCCCTAATGGAGGAGGCTAAGATCCAAAGCACCCGGTCCTCCAACGGACTTGAAGGAATTGTTACCACCCAAAAAAGACTCAAAGCGATCATGGCGTATTCCGCCAAGCCAAGCTCCCGTGCAGAGGAAGAAATCGCTGGATACCGAGATGTGCTGTCGCTTATTCACGAGCAACACGATTCCATTCCCGTAACGCCATCGGTCATTCTGCAGTTGCATCGTGACCTCATGGCGCACACGGCAATCTCGTATGGAGGCCATTGGAAAGATGGCGATAACGAAATCGTCTCCATTGACGATCAAGGTAATCGATTTGTGCGCTTTAGGCCCCCTTCGGCTCTAGCAACCCCGGGACTTATTAAAGCAGCCTGCCAGTCCCTCAACGATGCTTTATCTCGCCTAGTTTGCGATCCCCTCCTTATATCGCTCCGCTTTATCTTCGATTTTGTTAGCATTCATCCCTTCAACGATGGCAATGGCAGGATGAGTCGGCTCCTTACAACGCTGCTGCTCGAAAAGACTGGATACGACGTTGCGCGTTACATCAGCATCGAGCGACTTATTGAAGACAACAAAGCGCTTTACTACAACGCCCTCGCTGCAAGCTCCACTGGATGGAATGAAAATCAAAACACCGAAGTACCCTTTATCCGTTTCATGCTCGGAACAACCCTGGCCGCCTACCGACAGCTCGAGCAGCGTACCTTAATTGAATCAAGCACTCGTCCCATGTCGAAGCAAGCGCGCATCGCTGTTCTATTTCAACA
>USMA01000053.1 GCA_900555765.1 uncultured Collinsella sp. | reverse complement strand
AAGATCATCCTCTTCATCGATGAGCTGCACACCATCGTGGGTGCCGGTAAGACCGACGGTGCCATGGACGCAGGCAACCTGCTCAAGCCCATGCTGGCCCGCGGCGAGCTGCACTGCATCGGCGCGACCACGCTGGACGAGTACCGCCAGTATATCGAGAAGGACCCCGCGCTGGAGCGTCGTTTCCAGCCGGTCATGGTCAATGAACCGACTGTCGAGGACACCATCTCGATGCTGCGCGGTCTGAAGGAGCGCTACGAGGTCTACCACGGCGTCAAGATTCAGGACGCCGCCCTGATCGCTGCCGCGACGCTGTCGGACCGCTACATCACGGATCGCTTCCTGCCCGATAAGGCCATCGACCTCATCGACGAGGCCGGTGCCCGCGCTCGCATCGCCGCGAATCGCGCGCCCGAGCCGGTGCGCGAGGCCGAGCATCGCATAGAGGAGCTCAAGGCCGCCGCGCAGGAGGCCACCGAGAGCGACGACATGAACAAGGCCGCCGAGATCACCGAGCAGCAGAAGGCCGCCGAGATTGAGCTCGCCGAGGCCAAGGCCGCCTGGACCGCCGAGCTCGACGCCAGCCCGCTCACCATCGACGTGAGTCAGATTGCCGACATCGTGTCCGTGACCTCTGGCGTGCCGGTTTCCTCGCTCACCGAGAGCGAGAGCCGGCGCCTGCTGCAGACCGAAAGCGTGCTCAAGACGCGCATCATCGGCCAGGATGAGGCAGTCGAGGCCGTCGCCAAGGCCGTGCGCCGCAGTCGCTCGCCGCTCAAGGACACGCGTCGTCCCGGCGGCAGCTTTATCTACCTGGGTCCCACTGGCACAGGCAAGACCGAGCTCGCCAAGACACTCGCCGAGTACCTCTTTGGCAGCAAGGACGCGCTCATCAGCTTCGACATGTCCGAGTTCGGCAGCGAGTTCGAGGTCTCCAAGCTCATCGGTAGTCCTCCGGGCTATGTGGGCCACGACGAGGGCGGTCAGCTCACCAAGGCCGTTCGCCGTCATCCGTACTCGGTCGTGCTGTTCGACGAGATCGAGAAGGCGCACCCCGACATCTTCAACTTTTTGTTGCAGGTGCTGGAGGAGGGCCGCCTGACCGATAGCCAGGGCAAGACGGTCGACTTCCGCAATACCGTGATCATCATGACGTCCAACGTGGGCGCCCGCGAGATCGCGCAGGATGCGAGCGTCGGTTTTGGCACCACCGGTGAGCAGGGTCTCACGTCGAGCGAGATCCGCGGCCGTGCGATGGGCGAGCTCAAGCGCCTGTTCCGTCCCGAGCTGCTCAACCGTATCGACGATATTGTGGTGTTCCAGAAGCTCTCGGGCGAGAACCTGACCAAGATTGCGCACCTGCTGGTGGATGATCTGCGCCAGCGCCTGATCGCAAACGGCATGAACATCAAGCTTACCGATGCGGCCTACGACAAGATTGTGGCGGAGGGTACCGACCTCACCAACGGCGCACGTCCGCTGCGTCGTGCCATCCAAAAGCTCATCGAGGATCCGCTGTCCGAGGAACTGCTGGCTGGCGAGTGGGGCGAGGGCGATACCGTCCTGTGCGACGTGGTCGACGGCAAGTTTGTCTTTAGCCACGGCACGGGTGAGATTCCGGCGCCGCGTCCGGCGGGTGCACTCGGGGGCGATACCGCTCCGGCGGCGCCGCATACCGGAAACGCTGCTCCTGTAGGAGGCGGCGTGAGTTCGGGCCCCGGCGGCATGATGCAAGCCGGTTCCGGCGCGCTGTAGGGCGTGGCGACAATTTGATACACGCAATCGAGGCGCTCCGGAAAGGGCGCCTCGATTTGTAGAGCTGCGGAAGTTGTGACTGTTGCGCTATACGGTCCACCGTTAGCCGATGATGCGGGGGCGCTCGGCGTTTTCGACTGGTTTATGCACGCAAAGTCTGGGAATATACAAGGCGCATGTCTTACTGTCTAACCAGTTGCGCCAAGGAGGCACCATGGACTACAAGATTACCGGCTACGAGCCCGCCCAGCTGTTCCATTTCTTTGAGGAGGTCAGCGCGATTCCCCGTGGGTCTGGTAACGAGAAGGGCATCAGCGATTTCCTGGTCGCGTTTGCCAAGGAGCGCGGCCTCGATGTGTACCAGGACGAGGTCTACAACGTCATCATTCGCAAGCCCGCATCTGCCGGTGCCGAGAATGCTCCGACCGTGATGCTGCAGGGCCACATCGATATGGTGTGCGACAAGTTGGGCTCCGTTGAGCACGACTTTACGACCGATGGTATCGACCTGGTCGTCAAGGACGGCGTCCTCACCGCTAACGGTACTACGCTGGGCGCTGACAACGGCATCGCCGTCGCGCTTATGCTTACTGTGCTCAACGACGATTCGATTGCCCATCCGGCCCTCGAGTGCGTATTCACCACCGACGAGGAGACTGGCCTGGTCGGCGCCGAGACGCTCGACAAGTCCCAGATTAGCGCCCGCACCATGATTAACCTTGACTCCGAGGAAGAGGGCGTTGCCACCGTCAGCTGCGCCGGCGGCGTCGTCGTTACCTACACCTGCCCGATCGCGCGCGAGCACAAGACCGGTAGCACCCTCACGCTCGAGATTTCTGGCCTGTTGGGCGGTCACTCCGGTGCCGACATCCACCTGGAGCGCGGCAACGGCAACCTCATCATGGCCCGCATCATCGACCGCCTGATGGTCGCCGGCGAGCCCGCCATCGTTAGCTTTAACGGCGGCACCAAGGACAACGCCATCAACCGTGAGTGCAAAGCTGTTCTGGTCTACGCCGACCACGCTGCCGCCGAGGCCGCGGCCCAGATCGCAAAGGGCATCATCGCCGACGTCACTGCCGAGCTCGAGGTCTTCGACCCCGGCTTTACCTGCACCGTCGAGATTGCCGACGACGCCGAGGTCGAGGCCATGGACCAGAAGTCCGCGCTTGCCCTCATCCGCGCCCTGCGTCTTGCCCCTAACGGCGTGATTCGCCGCAACGTCGCCACCGACGGCTCCGTCGAGGTTTCCTCCAACATCGGTGTGGTTGCCACTTCTGACGACGAGGTCAAGATCATGCTGTCCCCGCGCTCCTCGATCACCTCGCTGCAGAACGAGTTCAAGGACCGCCTGCAGACGCTGGCCGATGTCCTGGGCTTCGACGCCAAGTTCGAGTTCGAGTATCCCGGCTGGAGCTATGCCGAGCATTCGCCGGTCCGCGACGTCTTTGTCGAGAGCTATCGCGAGCTCTTTGGCTCCGAGGTGCGCATCGAGTCCATTCACGCCGGCCTTGAGTGCGGCCTGTTTGCCGAGGCCCTGCACGGTCTGGACGCCATCGCCGTGGGCCCGACGCTCTCCGATGTCCACACCCCGGACGAGAGCATGGAGCTCGCTTCTGCCGAGCGCTTCTACGAGCTGCTCATCGACGTCCTCAAGCGTCTCGCTGCGTAAAGGTTGCGCTAGCAGCAGTCCGAGCCACGTGCTAGCGGATTGCAAATGACATTACGAGAGGGGGCATCCGAGCTTTTGCGACGGGTGCCGCCTCCTTTCTTTTAAGAAATGGGAAATTGCGAACGTCTAGCCCATATCCGCCTTGATGAGGTCGAGGGTGCGCTGGCAGTTTTCGCGGACGGGGCCGAGCATATGCTCGCGCAGGTCCGCCATGCCGGGCAGGTCGGCGTATTCGTCCATGACCTCTTCCATGCAAATGGGTACCTCGTAGGCGAGGTCCATCATGGTCGCAAAGCAAAACTTCTCGGATAGCCCGGCATCGGTGAGTGCCGCCTCCAGCGCGGGGTCGCCCATACCGTGGTATCGGCGGATAGCGCCTGGACCGATGCGTCCCACACGGTTTTCGCCGCCAACGCTCATGGCGAGGCGCGCTTTTCGCCGCATACGTTCGTATGCCAGCCCAGATGCAACGTCATACATACGGGCCATCATAGCTGTGCCGCCGTTTCCAAGAAGCAGGGAATAGTTCTTCGCATGCGCGTCCGGTGCGCCGATGATGGCGTTAAAGAAAAGTGTCTGCGTAAACAGATACAGGTTAAGTTGATGATGGCTCGTATTGACGAGGAGTTCCTGAATATCGCGTGCGGTCGGGCCGCCGTCTGCCGTGTACTTTTGGGCGGGCATCACCCCAAGTGCCTGACAGAGGTCTTCTTGATGTAGGCGCCTGATCGTTCCGTCTTTGACTTTCACGCGGTCATAGCGCTCAACAATGAGGGCAGGTTCGTTCTCAAACATACGATATTCGACGTTTGCCGTTGCGATGCCGACGCGCTGGGCGCTTTTCATGCAGACAAACTCATTGAGAGCCTCGAGTTTAAATCCGATAACGCCATTTTTGAAAATATGCGTCGTGGGCGAGGAGCCCATGCATTCGCACCAGCGGCCGTTTATGAACGCGAGCGCGAACTTGCCCTGGTTGCCTCCAAGTGACCAACTTTCATCTAGACCCATCCACGATGCATCGCGGTCATCTCTGATCGACTTGAGACGAAGAGCAATTTCGTGGTTGTCTATAGGGCGGTATTCGCCAGCGCGATGCAGGACGGCGTCGGTATCTTCTTCGGCACAAAACTGCACGCCGCCCGGACAGTCGAGTCCGATATGGCTGAGCAACGCAACGGGATTGTTGGGCCTAACGTCGAATTCGGCGGCAATCGCTTTTCGTTGGTCCTCGCTGTCGGGTAGAAGGCCAAACAGGTACGGATTCATGACCTGTTGTCCGTATGTGCGATTCGATACGGGTATGTTGGTCGATAGGGCTGGCCCGTCATAGTCATGATCGTAGGTAAAGCTGATAAGACCGTTCTCATCTTGCGTGAGCGTTCCAGCAGGCACGCCGCAAATAATGGTCCGAAGTGATGTTCTGGCCATTGGCTATTTCCCTTCGGGCATGGTTTGGCTAGATGCGTTTGTGGCAATCGAGACACCGAGATTGGACATGGCGAAATCGGCGAAGACCTCGTCGTAGAGTGCGGATGTAAAGGGGGCATCTGCAAGAGCCGGAATGGTTGTGCTGCGACGGTTGCGATGATGAAGACGTTGGGCGTGATGGCGTCTGGAGGTGCTGCAAGGTTGATCAGCATGCGGGGCGTCGACTGGTTGCTCATTTTTCGTTTCGCCTATATCCCCTTGAGCGGCGAGCGCCAGTCCAAGAGCACCGAAAACTGCCAGCAGCTTGTCGAGCCGAATGCCCGTGGCATCTCCCAGCTCGAGCGATGCGAGCAGGCGTTCCGAAACACCGGCTTTTTTAGCGAGGGCGGCACGGGTGATCCCCTGCGCCTCGCGCGCCTGACGCACGTAGATGCCGGCTTGACGCGGCGTGGTGATGGGAAGGGTATCCATGGCAATCTCCTAACGTGCAGACTTTTGCATCCTAGTATGACATGCAAAAGTCTGCATGAAAAGGCTCATGCAAAACTCTGCATGAGGCCTCATACGGACGTTTAGTTTTGAAGGGTGTTTTACAGCACCAAAAAACCCAAGTGTTCCAGCAGGATCTTGAGGCCGATAAGGATGAGCACGACGCCACCCACGATGGTGGCGGGTTTTTCGTAGCGCGCGCCAAAGGTGTGGCCGATCGCTACGCCGGCAACGGAGAAGACAAAGGTCGTGATGCCGATGAGCGATACAGCTGGAACGATGTCGACCGAGAGCGCCGCAAACGAGATACCCACGGCGAGCGCGTCAATCGAGGTGGCGATGGCGAGGATCAGGTACTCGCCTAGGTCAATCTTTTCGGCATCCTTGCCGTCGCCTTCATCCTCGTCCTCGGTAAAGGCCTCCCACAACATTTTGCCGCCGATAAAGGCCAATAGGATAAAGGCAATCCAATGGTCGATGGGGCCGATGATCCCTAAGAATTGGCTACCGAGCGCCCATCCGATCACGGGCATGCCGGCCTGAAAGCCGCCAAAGAACAGACCGAGCACCACGGCGACTTTAAGGTTGATTTTCTTCATGCCAAGGCCCTTGCAGATGGAAACGGCAAAGGCGTCCATCGAAAGGCCAACGGCGAGCAACACGAGCTCTGCGAGTCCCATAGTCTGGCTCCCTCTCTGCGGGCGGGCCCGCGTGTACCTCTTGGGGGAGTAACAAAAAAGACCCGTGGCGTACGCGTTGCGCGCACAGCCACGAGTCTCGTTCATTAAGGCAAGCCAGGCCGCATCGGCCAGTGTGTTGACTTACCGCGCCACCGGAGGCGAACCCGATCACGCGACTACTCCCTCATTTATGTGAATCCCGATGCTATCACATAAGCAGCTCATTTGGATCGGGGCTCTCAGCTGTGTTCGCTCATTCTGTAAGCATCGGATTTTGCGGGCGTCACAGGGGCAAACCGTGAGAAACTTATTGGCGTTTATGGAGCGTATACGATGGGAGCGATGCCTTGGATAAGAACGAGCTGCAAAAGCGTATGGAACAGGCCATTCGCCTGACGGCACCTGGTCAGCCGATCCGCACCGCCCTCGACATGATCATTGCCGGTCACCTGGGTGCCCTTATCTGCGTCGGCGACACCGATAACGTGCTCGCTGCCGGTAACGACGGCTTCCCGCTCAACATTTCGTTTACCTCGAACCGCCTGTTCGAGCTTTCCAAGATTGAC
>USMA01000052.1 GCA_900555765.1 uncultured Collinsella sp. | reverse complement strand
GAGCGTGTCGTAGTGATTCGCTTTCAGCGTCTTCAGAAGATTGATTTCAGCCGCGAGCTGCTTCTTCACGCCCATCTTCTTCCACTTCTGATCGATCGTGTAAACGTTATCGAGATCCGGATTCCCGGTCAGCATCTCACGCGTGCTGTGATACACCAGAGCGTCGATCCTCGCGTTCGGGTACTTCTTCCGCAGAAAGCCGATGAGCGGCGTGGTGAGGTGGACGAGAAGCGTGTTGGCGGGCATGATGCGAGCACACACGGCGGCCAAAAAGCTGCTATCGACGCCGCCGGAAAAGCCGATGGCGACGCGTCCGTATGCCAAAAGCAGCTGCTCGAGTGCTGCGAGTTTGTCCTGAAGCTCCTCTGCGGGTGCGGCGGTGTCTGAAAGCATGAAAGTTCCTTACAGTTATTAAAGCTCGGACGAAACTATAATCCTACCGAGCCACTCGCCATAAGACTTCTATCTATGTAACGAAAGTGCAATATGGTATATACGTTATATACAAGTTCGTAAAGTGCGGTAGAGTAGCGAAAGTATGACAGCGCGAGTCGATGGGGGACCGATATGATCAAGGCTGTTATTTTTGACATGGATGGAACGCTGGTCGATACCGAGCGTTTGGGGATTAAGGCCTGGAAGGCAGGCGCCGCCGAGCTGGGGCTCGCGATTGATGATGCGCTGATCCATCAGTTTATCGTCCGCACGCTGCCCGATGGCTAGGGCAGTCTCGAGGAGCATTACGGCAGCCGCGAGACCGCCGAGGCGATCTATGCCCGCCACAAGGAGATTCGCGACGAGATGGTCAAGACCGATCTGGAGCTTAAGGCCGGCGCCGCTGAGTGCCTAGACGAGCTACTGGCGGCGGGCTATCACGTGGGCCTTGCGACGTCGTCGCGCCACGTTACCGCAGAGCGCAACCTTAAAGCATTCGGTCTCTTTGACAAGTTTGAGACGGTGACCTGCGGCGGCGACGTCGTACACGGCAAGCCTGACCCCGAGATGTACCTGCTCGCCTGCGAGCGCGCGGGCTTTGCTCCCGAGGAATGTGCCGTGGTCGAGGATTCGCGCAACGGCTGCGTCTCGGGCATTACGGCCGGCTGCCACGTCTTTGCCGTCCCCGATATCGTGCCGCTGCCGCAGGACGTGGTGGATGGCTGCGAGGCCGTGCTCGATACGCTGTTCGACCTTACGGCGGCGGTCAAGGCCGTGCGTTAGAAAATTGCGGCGTTGAAACGAGCGATTGCTCACATTTGCGCTTAAGCAAAAGGGGCCCGGCAATGGTCGGGCCCCTTTTGCTTAAGCGGCGACTTAGCATACTTGCGAGCGTGCTATAGATACGCACCGAGGTTGATGGCCGTGGCGTCGGTCTGGCTGCTTGCCTGGGTGCTGGCGCGTTCCAGCAGGAACGGCCGCACGAGTTCTTGGCGGTTGATGTCCTCGATGGCCGTGACCGCGGTGACGGTGCGCGCGGCAGAGCCGATGCGGACGTGCTTGGTCTTTGCCGGGGCCTTATTCTCGATTTGCTCCATGAGCAATTGAACGCCCTTGCGGCCAATCTCGTAGCCCGGGGGCGCTACCGTAGTGAGCGGGACCGATCCGCTCCAAGCGAGTGGGTTGCCATCGCAACCTGCTACGCGTACTTGCCCGGGGACAGAGATACCCTTGTCGACCAGCGCCGAGATGACGCCCGAGGCCAGTACGTCGGTCAGACCGACGACAAAATCGGGGCGTTCGTCGGCAGGGCGCCCGGCGATCTGAGCGCCAATGCTGTAGCCGTCGGCTGCGGTATTCCACTCTCCGGCGTCAATGACCTCAATTTTGATATCGGGATGCAGGGCGAGGGCCTTGTGAATGCCAAGGACGCGTAGGGTGAGCTGCATAAATGCTGCTCGACCCACAACGGGGATATGGTGCGCGCCGCGGGCGAGGGCGAGCTCGGCAATGATGCGACCCTGGGCCTCGTTGTCGGCCGCTACGTAGTAGCCGGGCTCGGAACAGTGGATGTCCAGATGGACGATCGGCACGGGCATTTTAGTCATGGCGGGGTGCCAGTCGGGGGACGCCATGGGCTGAACCATGACGCCGGACATCTGGGTGCCCATAAAGTAGCGCAGGTAATGGTCCTCGAGAATATCGTCGTTATCGGCGTTGGCGATGAGCAGGTCGTAGCCGTGCTTGCGGGCCTCGTTGTGGGCGCCGCTGGCGATTTGGAGCGAAAAGCCGTGATCGAGACGGGGGAGCACTAGGCCAAAGGACTTGGTGGCGCCGCCCGCGAGCTGACGGGCGCTTTGGTTGGGTAGGTAGCCCAGGCGATTGATGGTTTCGTTAATGAGCTTGAGGGTCTCGGGGCGCAGCTTTTCGGGGTGGTTGAGCGCGTTGGAAACCGTGCCCAGCGAAACCCCGGCCTCGCGCGCGACGTCGCTGATTTTAACCTTTGCCATAGTGGCCCCTTTGATGCGTTTCAAGTACAAGCCAGATTGTAGCATCCCAAACCTACCAAAAAGGGACAGGTTTATTTTGGCAGGTTTTATCTGGGGAAACGCCGTTGCCAGCGCGACCACCACGAGGGGGGGGCAGGCACCTTTGTGGTGGTTTGGACCGGCTGGACGTGTGTGCATCGAGTGGTATCTAAGTTGAGATACCACTTCTGGTATATCAGCTTGCGTTTGCGTGAGTACAATACTCGAACGTTATACGTCTCAGCGCCCCTTGTGCGTGGACGTCTTGCAGTCACGCGAACGAAGGGATTTATCTTATGTGCGGAATCGTCGGCTACACCGGCTCTGATATTGCAAAGAACATCCTGGTTACGGGCCTCAAGCGTATGGAGTATCGCGGCTATGACTCCTCGGGCGTCGCGCTCGAGGTGGGCGAGGGCGCCGCGGCGCACCTCGATGTCATCCGCCGCGTGGGCAAGGTCGCGGGCTTGGAGAGCGAGCTTTCCAACATTGACAGCGACGCTACCTGCGGTATCGGCCACACCCGTTGGGCCACCCACGGCAAGCCCTCGGTCGTTAACGCTCACCCCCACACCAGCTGCGACGGTCGCATCGCCATCGTCCACAACGGCATCATCGAGAACTTCGCCGAGCTGCGCGAAGAGCTGGAGGGCCGCGGCCACCACTTTAAGAGCGAGACCGATACCGAGGTCTTCGCGCATCTGATCGAAGAGGCTTATGCCGAGACGCACGACCTGATGGCCTCCGTGCGCGAGGCTTGCACCCACGTGGTCGGTGCCTATGGTCTGGCCGCCGTGTGCGCTGACGAGCCCGGCGTGATCGCCGTGGCCCGCAAGGATTCCCCGATCGTGGTCGGCGCGGGCGAGACCGGCGCCTATGTCGCCTCCGATGTCATCGCGCTCATCGACGCCACCCGCGATGTCGTGGTGCTCGAGGACGGTCAGTTTGCCAAGCTCACGCCCGCAGGCGTCGAGTACACCGACGAGGCCGGCAACGCGATTGAACCCAAGGTCACCCACATCGACTGGGACCTGGACATGGCAGAAAAGGGCGGTTATCCCGACTTTATGCTCAAGGAAATCCACGAGCAGCCGCGCGTCGTGCGCGATACGCTGGTCGGTCGTATGACGCCGGCCGGCGAGCTCGACATCGACGAGCTGGGCCTTTCCCTCGAGGAACTCAACGACATCGACCGCGTCTACGTGATCGCTTGCGGAACCAGCTATCACGCTGGCCTCATTGCCAAGAATCTCATTGAGGGCTGGGCTCGCATCCCCACCGAGGTGGAGGCGGCCAGCGAGTTCCGTTATCGCAACCCCATCATTACGCCGACGACGCTTGTCGTTGCCGTATCCCAGTCGGGCGAGACGGCCGATACCCTTGCCGCCATTCGCGATGCGCGCATCAAGGGTGCCAAGGTCTTCGGCATCACCAACGTGGTGGGCAGCCCCGTGGCGCGTGAGAGCGACGGCGTCATCTACACCAAGGCCAACAAGGAGATCGCGGTCGCCTCGACCAAGAGCTTCATCGGCCAGGTTGTGAGCCTTACGCTTTTGGCCCTGCTGCTGGCGCAGGTCAAGTACCGTCTGACCACCAAGCAGGCGCGCATGCTGTTCCGTGAGCTTTCCGATACGGCCGAGCAGATCCAGTGGATTTTGGATACCCAAACCGAGGCCGTTCATGAGGCCGCCCTGCTGTGCAAGGACGCGCAGTCGGCGCTGTTCGTGGGCCGTGGCATGGGTGCCGCTATTTCCTACGAGGGTGCGCTTAAGCTCAAAGAGGTCAGCTACCTGCACGCCGAGGCATATGCCGCCGGTGAGATGAAGCACGGCCCTATTGCCCTGATCGACCCGGGCTTCCCTGTCATCGCCGTGGCCACCAAGAGTGCCACCTACGACAAGACCGTGTCGAACCTTATGGAGTGCAAGGCGCGCGGCGCCAAGGTCATCGTCGTTGCCACCGAGGGCGACGAGGAGATCAACAAGATCGCTGACTGCATCATCCGTGTGCCAGCAGTCCGCGACGTGTTCAGCCCCATCACGGCGAGCGTCCCGCTGCAGCTGCTCGCCCGCGAGGTCGCCATCCTGCGCGGCTGCGACGTCGACCAGCCCCGCAACCTGGCGAAAAGCGTCACGGTCGAATAATCGAGTTCCGTCGTTCTAACAACTAAGGCCCGGCTCCGCATTTGACGGAGCCGGGCCTTGTTGCATTTGACCAGATAAAACCTGCCAAAATAAACCTGTCCCTTTTTGGCAGGTTAGCGGAGCTTGCTGGTCTCGAAGTACTCGGGGAACTGGTCCAGAACCTCGGTCTGGTTGCGGAACATCATGTGCAGGTGCTTGCTGACCAAAAAGCTCGCTTCGATGGGGTCGCGACCGGCGATGGCACGGCGAATCTGCTTGTGCTCGTTCACAATGTCCTGATTGTCGAGAACCTGCGTGGCGGCGCGCAGCCAGCGGAAGCGCTCCAGGTCGGCATTGGTCTCTTCGAGCCACGACCACACGGTGCTGCGGCATGCGATGCTAAAAATCATGTGATGCATGAGGTTGTCGCTCAAAAAGAAGCCGATGCGATCCTCTTCGGCCATGGCTTTTTCCTGCAGCGCGATGGCGCGGTCGAGCTGCTCGATGCCGGCCGACGTGGCTCGCGCACAGCACTCCACAATCACCTGCTTTTCCAGATGCTCGCGGATGTAACAGGCACTCTCGGCAAGGGTGAGGTTGATGGGTGAGACGTAGGTGCCGCTCTGGGGCACGGTGCGCACCAGGCCCTCTTGCGCCAGACGCACCAGTGCCTCGCGCACAGGGGTGCGCCCCATATCCAGGTCGTCACAAAGTTGCTTGACGCCCAGCTTTTCGCCCGGCTTGTAGTCCAGGTAGACGATTTTGCGTCGAATGGTGTGGTAGGACTGGTCCTGTAGGCTCGTTTCCTGCTCGCCGACGTACATCGATTCTTCCATAGCGCCTCGCAACTGTTCTATCAAACTCATATGTCAGTTGTTAATTATGCCGCGAATCAGCTCTCCGCGGTGGGTAATTCGGCTGTTGCCTGAGAACTATTGCGGCATCTTAGTCTGTGTTTGCGCAAGGCTGTGCTCAATGTTGCCGTATCATAAGCCGTCGCAAACGTGAAATAGAAAGAAGGAATCCCATATGCAACTGGCAAATATCGTACGCGAGCGCTGGAAAGGCGTCTTGTTCTGCCTGATCATCGCCATTCCCGCGACGTTGCTCGGCAAACAAATTGAGGAGGTCGGCGGTCCGGTATTTGCCATCCTCTTTGGCATGGTCCTGGCGCTCGTCTTTCCCAAGAATCGTCGCGAACAGCTCACCGCCGGCGTCACCTATACGTCCAAAAAAGTCTTGCAGTCCGCGGTTATCCTGCTTGGCTTTGGCATGAATCTCTCCCAGATTCTGTCCAAGGGCGCCCAGTCGCTGCCGATTATCGTGGCGACGATCTCGACCTCGCTTGTCATCGCCTTTGTGCTCTGCCGCGTTATGAACGTACCGGGCAAGATCGCGACGCTTGTAGGTGTGGGTTCGTCGATTTGCGGCGGTTCTGCCATCGCCGCGACCGCACCCGTCATCGATGCCGACGATCGCGAGATTGCCCAGACTATTTCGGTCATCTTCCTGTTTAACGTTATCGCGGCGCTCGTGTTTCCGACGCTCGGCGGCATGCTCGGGCTGACCAACGAGGGCTTTGGCCTGTTTGCCGGCACCGCCATCAACGACACCTCATCGGTAACGGCTGCGGCGAGCGCCTGGGACAGCATGCATCCCGGCGCCAATGTGCTCGAGAGCGCCACGGTGGTCAAGCTCACCAGGACGCTGGCCATTATTCCCATCACGTTGGTTCTCGCATGCTGGCAGATGCATCTGGCGCGCAAGGCCGGCGGCGACGCTAAGAGCACGTTCTCGCTTAAACGCGCGTTTCCCATGTTCGTGCTGTTCTTTGTGCTGGCGAGCGTGATCACTACGGTGCTCCAGCTTCCCGCGTCCTTTACGGCGCCCATCAAGGAGCTGTCGAAGTTCTTTATTGTGATGGCCATGGCAGCTATTGGTTTTAATACCGATATCGTCGAGCTGGTCAAAAAGGGCGGCAAGCCCATCGCATTGGGCTTTTGCTGCTGGATTGGCATTGCGTGCATGAGTTTGGGGATGCAGCACGTGCTGGGAATCTGGTAGAGAAGTAGCTTATTTGCGTGCTGCGTGCTGGTGAGCGCATTCTCACGGTGGAGCGATAGGAGCTCTT
>USMA01000051.1 GCA_900555765.1 uncultured Collinsella sp. | reverse complement strand
GTTGCTTTCCAGGGTGGTGTGTTCCCTGCAATCCTGACTGCCTGGTTTATGGCCAAGGTCGAAAAGATTGCCCAGAAGTACATCCCCGAGGTCGTCTCGTTTGTCTTTGTCCCGACCGTTACCCTGATTCTTGCTAACGTTGCCCTGTTCACCGTGTTCGGCCCGCTCGGCAACCTGATCGGCGACGTCCTCGCTGGCGTAATCGATGTCCTGTACAACAGAATGGGCGTCTTTGGTGCCTTTGTCTTCGCCGCGTTCCTGCAGCCGCTCGTCGTTACCGGTACGCATCAGTTCATCCAGGGTATCGAGGCAACCCTTGTTGCCACGACTGGCTTCAACTACATCCAGGCCATCTGGTCGGTTTCCATCATCGCCCAGTGCGGCGGCGCCAGCGGCATGTACCTCATTCACAAGAAGCACTCCAAAGAGCGCAACATCTGCATGTCGTCCTTTATTCCGACGCTGGTCGGTATCTCCGAGCCCGCTATCTTCGCTGCAAACATGCGCTATTCGATCATTCCGTTCATCTGCGCATGCATCGGTGCAGGCTGCGGCGGTGCCTTCGTGAAGTTCTTTGAAGTGCGCGCTATCGGTCAGGGTCTGACCGGAGTGCTTGGCCTGCTCATCGTCACGCCCGAGACGCTCGTGTGGTATGTGGCTGGCAATCTCATCGCCTTCATCGTGCCAATCGTCTTGATCTTTGCCTACAACAAGGCAAAGGGCGTGCCGACCACCGATGAAGAGGGCGCTGGCGCTGGCTTCGACGTTAGCTTCTAGTTGAGCCGTTCAGCGTAATCTGAGGATAAGTCCATTTGAGGAAGGGCGTTCGACTCGTGTGAGTCGAGCGTCCTTCCCCATAGACGAGAAAGTCAACGGCGATGTTTAATCAAAAAAATAAGGTGACACGCGCGGACTATGAGCAGTGGCGTGCCGGAAAGGATGAGACGACGGGTCGCATCGCGTCCGACCCCGATAGGCTCCTGTTCCATGTGGAGCCTGAGCTTGGCTGGCTCAACGACCCCAACGGTTTGGTGCAGATCGGTGATACGTATCACATCTATCACCAATACGATCCATTCGATGCTGCGCATGGCGGTCCAGTGCTTTGGAATCATCTGACGACAAAGGATTTTGTGACGTACGAGAATCGCGGCCCTGTGCTGTTCCCCGATTCCGATTTGGATGCGAGTGGAGCGTATTCTGGCTCTGCCTTTGTACACGACGGCAAGATTCACTACTTCTATACCGGCAACGTCAAGCATTTTGACCGCGATGATTACGACTACGTGTTGACGGGCCGTGAGCAAAACCAAATTCATATGGTTGCCGAGAATCCCGACGAATTGGGCGAGAAGCGCATGGCTGTTGGGCCGGTCGATTACCCCGACGATATCGGTACGCACGTGCGCGACCCCAAAATCCTTGAACACGACGGTATCTACTACATGGTTCTCGGCGCTCGTACGAAAGACAATCGTGGCTGCGTGCTTGTCTATGCCTCGCACGATCTAGAGGACTGGAGCTATGTGACGCGCATTGAGCCGGGCGAGAAGTTTGGCTTTATGTGGGAGTGCCCTGATCTATTTGAGCTTGATGGCGAGCTTATTCTCGTCTGCTGTCCGCAGGGCGTGCCCGCCGATGGTTGGCGTTACCGCAATCCGCACCAGTGCGTGTGGTTTCCCATCGAGGCCGATTGGGAGGCGCCGAGTTTTAAGATCGCCGGGCAGGGCATGCCCCCGATGGTCGATGCCGGCTTTGATTTCTACGCACCGCAGTCCTTTGAGGATGCTGCGGGTCGACGTTTGATGATCGGGTGGTCTGGTTGCCCCGATGCGACGGCAGAAAGCCCGACGGTTACACGCGGGTGGCAGTGCGCGTTGACGGTGCCGCGAGAGCTGAGCATACGCGATGGTAAGCTCTGCCAGCAGCCGGCGCACGAGATTGAGAGGATGCGCGGCAATTGCATTCGCGCGACAGGCGGTGAAACCGTTGAGGAGCCGGGCCGCCTGTTTGATCTCGTGGTTTCCTGTGAGGGAGCAAAGATGGTCGAGCTCGAGATCCGCAAGGGTGTCTTTGTGCGTTATACGGATGGGATGCTTACCCTCGACATGGGTGACGAAGGCTATGGGCGCGACCAGAGGTCGATCGAGCTCAGCGAGCTTCGCGACCTGCGCGTGCTTTCGGACACTACGATGGTCGAGATTTTTGCAAATGGCGGCGAGGCAGCACTAACGAGCCGTATCTATTCGCCGGCGGTTCCGGCGATGGAGCTGCACGCCGAGGGTGCGGTATCGATGAATTTCTACCGCCTCGTGCATTAACCGTGCATGGAGCACGATTGGACTTGCTGGGCGGAATATGTCGCAGTTACCGCGGCCAACTACCGCTTACCGCATATAGCTACCGTTTGCGGAATAAGTAACACTCCTCAATAAACCGTGTAGAATCCTAGATAAGCACGGAGTTTTCCAGGGAGACGCTGTCCTTTGTTGTGTGCAAGGGGCGGCGTCTCTTTGGCGCTTGGAGGCCGTTGCGCAACAGTGCGGCGGCGCGTGTCATGTATTGAAAAACCAACGTTGAGATGGGTCGTGATAAGAATGGGCAAGTACGTAATCGTGGTTGAGTCTGGCTCGGATGTGACGCCGGAGCTCTGCGAACGCTACGGTATCGTGCGCGTGCCTATGCATGTCACGATTGGTGACGAGACCGTCGAGGACGGCTCGATCGATCCGCTCGAGATTTATTCGCGCTGCAACGAGTTTGGCGTTATGCCCAAGACCAGTGGCTGCGCGCCTGCGGATTTTGCTCACGTGTACGACCGTATCCATGCCGAGCAGCCCGATGCGACCATTCTGCATCTTGCGTACTCCGAGGCCACGACCTGCTCGCATCAATCATCGAAGATCGCCGCCAAGGGTCGCGACTACGTCTACTCCATGGTCACGCGCTTTGTCTCGTTGGGCCAGTCGCTCGTTGTCGTCGAGACCGCCAAATACATCGAGGCTCACCCCGATGCCACCGTCGACGAGATCTTTGCTTTTACGAATTCCGTCATGGACCGTGTGCTGCTGGGCTTTGTTCCTACCGACCTAGCCTTCCTTAAGGCAGGCGGTCGTCTGTCCAACGTGGCATTCCTTGGCGCCCACCTGCTCAAGATTAAGCCCTGCATTGAGGTGACGGGCGGCAAGTTCGTGGCGACCAAGAAGTTCCGCGGCTCTATGCTCAAGTGCGCCCGCGCCTTTATTGACCACATGGTTGCGAAGGGCGAGATCGACTACTCGCACATTGGCCTGGCGTATTCGGTGGGCCTTTCCCAGGAGCTGCGCGACGACATGGAGGTCTATGCGCATGACCTGGGCTTTAAGGATATTACCTGGACTCAGGTTGGCGGCGTCATCTCGAGCCATTGCGGCCCGACCGCCTTCGGCGCGGTGCTCACGCTCAAGGCGTAAAGCCTGGCGTCTATCGATTTCTATTGCCTTGACGGCGGGCGGGTTGCGACAACCTTCCCGTCGCTTTTGCATGGGGCCAAATAGGACAATCCAATTGACCGCTAAACCGTTTCGCCATCAAGCATATAGGCTAGAATGACTCTGGCATTTATGTAGCTAAAACCAATGAGAGGCAAGGTAGCGGGAATGGCTGAGATGACGCGCGAGGGTGTGGACGCTCGTCCTGAGGACTCCGCGTTTGCCCTGGGCCGCGTGCATTCGATTGAGACGAGGGGACCGGTCGCTGGACCCGGCGTCCGCTTTGTGGTGTATGTGCAGGGCTGCCCCGTGCGCTGTGCGTATTGCCACAACCCCGGCGCCTGGTCGGTTAACGGCGGCACCATGGTGACCGTCGAGCACCTGATGGACGAGTTCCAGAGCAACCATGAGTTTTACCGCAGCGGCGGTATTACGGTGTCCGGCGGCGAGCCGCTCCTGCAGCCCGCGTTTTTAGCCGACCTGTTCCGCGCCATGCACAATAACCCCGATGGTCGCGTGCATACCTGCTTGGATAGCTGCGGCTATGCGTTCGATCCCGCGCATCCCGAGAAGTTCGATGCCGTACTCAACGAGACCGATATGGTGCTGCTCGACATTAAACACGCCGATCCCGTCGAGCATAAAAAGCTGACCGGTTGCGATCCCGCACGCATCCTGGCGTTTGGTGATGAGCTCGCGCGTCGCAAGATTAAGGTTGGTATTCGCCATGTGGTGGTGCCGGGTATCACCGATACGGTGGAGGAGTGCGAGGCGCTCGGTCGTCTAATCGCCCCGTGGCACAACGTGGTCGGCCTGGAGATGTTGCCGTATCACACGATGGGTGTCGTCAAGTACGAGCAATTGGGCATTCCCTATAAGCTCGAGGGCGTTCCACAGATGGATACCACGCGCATGCCCGAGCTGCGCAACGCCGTCATGACGGGCATGAAAAAGCGCCGCGCGGAGCTCAGGTCGGTCATCGGCTAACAAGCCCGTCCCAAATTGACTACCTTTTAAGATGTGTAACAAGGCAGGCTGGATTAGCGAGGACGGTTGCTATTCGACATGCGATGGCGGACTGATCGAAGCCGATGGCCGTACCTATGTCATGAGCGTCATGACATCGATGCCATGGAGTGACCGTTCGAGCGAGGTTGCGGCCGCGATTGCAAAGGCTCTGTTTGATACGCGAGCTGCGCTGGCCTAGCGTGTTCGTATGGCGTTGGCAAACAAAATGCTGGTACCATACCAAGGTTGAGAATTTCGTATAGGTTTGGGGAATGGTATGGCTACCATCGCGATTATCGGTGCGCTCGAAAAAGAGATCATGCAGATTAAGGAAGAGCTGAGCGACGTTTGCGAGGCACGGGAGGCAGGCTTGACCGTTGTGAGCGGTGAGCTTGACGGCCTGATGATTGTCGCCACAACGGCGGGCATGGGCACGGTGAATGCCGCTGCCGCGACGCAGCACCTCATTAGCAAGTATGCTCCGCAGGCTGTTGTGTTTTCGGGCATTGCGGGCGGTTTGAACCCCAAGCTCCATATCGACGACGTGGTCATCGGCAAACGCCTGCGCTATCTGGATACCGATACCGCGCTTATCGCCGAGTCCGCACCGGGGCTCGAGGAGTTTGGCTCGACGCCCGCGCTGGTCGATATTGCCGCCGACGTGCTTGCTGAGCGTGGGTTTGTTGACGCTTCGGCAAATGCAGTCGCTTCGAATGAGGGCACCAAGCAGTTCCTGGTCGGCACGATTGCCACGGGTAACCGCTTTGTGACGGGCGCCACCATGCGCAACGACGCTATCGAGGCGACGCATGCCGATTGTGTCGGCATGGAGGGCGCGGCAATTGCCCATGTCGCAACCAAAAATGGTGTCGATTGCCTGGTGTTGCGCGCTATCAGCGATAATTGTGACGAGGCGTACGATGCAATTTGCGAGCGCGAGTTCGATCTGTTCGAGTACGCGCGTGTTGCAAGTGACATCACGCTCGATATCGTCCGCCGCATTGCCGCTGCGCAATAGCGCGTCTATTTGTAAGAACCTACGACCAAGGAGTGTCCATGGCCGATTCCATTAACTACCAGCTTGCCAAGTTCGTCGCCAGCTACGGCAAGGTTTCGCAGATCCCCGAGTCCACCTGTCCCGAGGTGAGCTTCGTTGGCCGCTCAAATGTGGGCAAGTCGTCCATCATGAACAAACTCTTTGGCCGCAAGAACCTGGTGAAGGTTTCGAGTACGCCGGGCAAGACGAGCAACATCAACTTCTTTGAGGCCGACGACGTGCACTTTGTGGACCTGCCGGGCTACGGTTTTGCCCGCCGTTCCAAGGACGAGCGCGCACGATGGGCAGAGCTTATAGGCGATTTATTTGACTCCGAACGCAGCTTTAACTTGGTCGTCTCGCTGGTGGACATTCGTCACGACCCCAGCAAGCTCGACCACGACATGATTGACTACCTGCAGGGCAACGAGTTCAACTTTATCGTCTGCCTCACCAAGGCCGACAAGCTCAGCCGCACCCAGCAGGCCCGCCAGGCAGCAGCCATCAAAAAGCAGCTCAACGTTCCGGCCGAAAACGTGATCATCACAAGCTCCCAGACCGGCACCGGCATCGACGAACTCAAAAAGCGCATCGCCGAGGCTTGCCTCTAATCAGGCCTAACCTTTCAAAAGCCCCTATCTGTATCACCTAAGTGATAGTTTTTTAGGAGACCTAGGTATCCAATACGCGCTTATGAGTGAGCGTGCGTTTTCAGCGATTACATTCTGCGATTGGAGGCAGGCTTTGGGATTTGAGTATTATCCCAAACGCTTTGGGCGAGAGCAGAACGCGCGGCGCAAGTACTTGGATACGGTAAACGGATTTGACTCTGATGGTGTCGACATTAGGGATTTGATGTCAGGGAGGGTTGATTTAAATGATCCAAGAGTTAACGGATCGTGGGCCGAGTAGGACATACCCCGTCTACTACCTCGAGGATGCAATGAACAATCTCGGTGACTGCTTTGACTATGCCGTTAACGATTATGGGGCAGAAGGATCGGAAGTTGCTGAACTCTTTTGCCTGAGCGGCGTAGCCCGCGAGTTCGAACGCGGCAACGCATGGGTAGTGTCGGGAAAATCGGGCGTTGAGCTGTTCGCGCTCATTGCCGAAAGGTCCGGCTATCAATCAAGGCCGATGCCAAATCGAACCTACCGATTCGAAAAGACACCGGAATATTGGACAGGCTGGATATTGGCATACCTTCAGTGGCGCCTAGGAGAGT
>USMA01000050.1 GCA_900555765.1 uncultured Collinsella sp. | reverse complement strand
GTATTTCTCGGCCTCCAAGGTGCAGTGGATTCTCGACAACGTCGACGGCGCACGCGAGAGCGCGGCGGCGGGCGACCTCATGTTTGGCACCATCGACACCTGGCTCATCTACAACCTCACCGGCGGCCAGGTCTTTGCCACCGACTACACCAATGCCAGCCGCACGGCACTCTTTAATATCCATACGCTCGATTGGGACGACGACCTGCTGGCGCTCTTTGACGTTCCACGTTCCATGATGCCCGAGGTTCGCTGGAGCTCGGGCGACTACGGCCGCGTCGCGAGCGACATCATGACCAACATGCCGCCCATCATGGGCGTGGCAGGTGACCAACAGGCGTCGCTGTTCGGCCACTGCTGTTTCCGTCCCGGCCAGACCAAAAACACCTATGGCACGGGCTGCTTTATGCTCATGAACACCGGCGACGAGATCGTCGAATCCAAGAATGGCCTGGTCTCCACCATCGGTATCGCTGCGGACGGCAAAGTCAGCTATGCGCTCGAGGGCTCCATCTTTGCTGCCGGTTCCACCATGAACTGGCTTCGCAACAACATGGGCATCATCTCGAGCGTGAGCGAGTCGGCACAACTCGCCGCTTCGATTAGCGACAACGAGGGCTGCTACTTCGTTCCCGCCTTTGCGGGATTGGGTGCTCCCTGGTGGGACCCGCATGCCCGCGGTATCGTGTGCGGTCTGACCGGCGCCTCGAGCCGTGCGACCATCGTACGTGCCGCCTGCGAATCCATGGCATATCAGAGCTACGACGTGCTGCGCGCCATGGAGCAGGACGTGGGGCTTTCGATCGAGCGCCTGTCTGTCGATGGCGGTGCCTCGCGCAACGAGTTCATCATGCAATTCCAGGCCGACCTGCTGGATATCCCCGTGCTGCAATGCGAGACGGTGGAGACCACGGCAATCGGCGCCGCGTACTTGGCGGGTCTTGCCGTCGGCTATTGGGAAGACCTAGAAGAGCTGGAGCAAAATGCCCAGATCGTTAGGCCCTTCCTTCCCCACATGTCCGCCGAGCGCCGCGAGCAAAACCTTGCGGGCTGGCGTGATGCAGTCAGGCGCTCGCTCAGCACCGCACAGTAGGGCTGCGATGGGCTGCTCGATACAACAAACCGCTAAACTAATGCATGGCGCGCGGCGGCAACATTGCTGCACGCCTTGTCAGCAAGGCCGTTTTGCGGCCGCAACGAAAGGGGCAATCAATCCATGACCGTCACCTACGATGCGTCCCGTGTGACGCTTGTCAATCACCCGCTCGTCCAGCACAAGCTGTCGATCCTGCGCGACAAAAACACCGGCACCTACCAGGTCCGTCAGCTCGTGCGCGAACTCGCACTTTTTGACGGCTACGAGGCCATGCGCGACCTGCCTATGGAAGACGTCGAGGTCGAGACCCCCATCACTACCGCCACGTTCAAACAGCTTGCCGGCAAGAAACTCGCCATCGTACCCCTCCTGCGTGCGGGCCATGGCATGGTCGACGGCATCCTCGACCTGGTGCCCTCCGCTCGCGTGGGCCACATCGGCATGGAGCGCGACGAGGTCACCCCCGAGCCGCACGAGTATTACTGCAAGATGCCCAAGGATATCGCCCAGCGCATCTGCCTGGTCGTCGCCCCCATGCTTGCCACGGGCGGTTCGGCCGAGATGGCCATCAGCTACCTGCGCGAGCGCGGTGTCAAGGACATCCGCATGCTGTGCATCGTCGCGGCCCCCGAGGGCCTCAAGTCGCTGACTGAGAAGGACCCTGATGTGCATATCTATACCTGCGCCATCGACGACCATCTCAACGAGGCTGCCTACATCGTTCCCGGCCTCGGCGACGCCGGCGACCGCATCTACGGCACGCTCTAGTCGCTGGGCTAAACGGCCGCGGCTGCAAATACGAAGAAACGGTGCGCGCGGACGAACAAAAGGCGACCGCGCGCACTCCTGGTAACGGACGTTTTGCCTTGCAGGGTTCGAGAAAAACGTATTACTGTACCTGCGGCATAAAGAAGGTCTTAAGAAAACGAACAGGTGCGTATTAACCGATGCTTTTTCGGTTGTACTTTAGCGATTGGCTCGTACAATAGTCACCAATGTTTGGCGGGAACTGTTCTGTGAAGCGTTAAAAAGGAAAGTGAGGACGCCAGTGTTTCAGATAGCCGATCTGCTCGCTATCGTTGCAGGCGCCATCGCGGGCGCAATTGCCTTCCTTCCCTTTGTCTTTACGCTCAAGCCGGTTCTTGACGATAAACAGAATGCGGACATGCTCAAGGGTATGGTGAGCTTGGCGGTCTCGGCAATCGCCCTGCTCGTCTTTACCTTGGTTGTGTTTGTGTTGTTCGGAGAGGCATTTCGCATGTTCCTCCTGGGCGAGGCGATCGGCTTCGTGGCCTTTATGGCCGCCTGCACGGTTCGCGTCGCCAAGGCGCTGCGAGATCCTCATGAGGTCGAAAGGTAAGTCGTGGAAATTTTTGAAAAGCTGCCTGATGAGATTAATCATCTGGTCAGCGAGTTCAGCTCCACCCCTGTCGTGGGCGATCTGAGCTGCGGCATCACGCAGTACTCGTTTTGGCTGATCGTCTCCACGATCGTGCTCCTGATCGTCCTGGCCGTGTTCAAGAAGAAGCAGACCCTGGTTCCCAAGGGCTTCTTCGTCAACGGTTTCGAGTACATCATCGAGTACGTCGAGAACGATATCGGCAAGGGTGTCGTGGGTGAGAACTGGAAGAAGCACTTCCCGTTCCTGTGCTCGCTTTTCCTGTTCATCCTGATCAACAACATGATCGGCCTGATCCCGGGAATGAAGCCCGGCACCGGCGCAATCGGCTCCACCGCCGCGCTCGCCATCTTCGCCTTCGTGTACTTCATCTACTACGGATGCAAGGCTCACGGCGTGATCGGCTACATCAAGAGCCTCGCCCCGCAAGGCGTGAGCTTCCCGATGAACGTGCTCGTGTGGGTCGTCGAGCTTTTCTCGACCTTCCTGCGCCTCATCACGCTCGCCGTCCGTCTGTTCTGCAACATGTTCGCAGGACACGTGGTCATGGGCTCGTTCGCCATCATGGCGAGCATGTTCATGCAGCCGCTGCTTCAGCAGGTTTCCGCGGCCCACGCCGTCGGCGCCCTGCCTTCGCTAGCCTGGCTTGCCATCCTCATCCTGATCTATGCGATCGAGCTTGTGGTCGGCGCCATCCAGGCTTACGTCTTCACGGTCCTTACCGCCGTGTATGTCTCCGAGGCAGAGGAGGTCGCGGAGGAGGAGTAGTCTTCCGTTCGCGCCTTAAAGGTAAGGTAATTCGTTAAACCGCCGGTGCCCGTACCCATGGAGCCCGGCAGTTATAAAAAGGTTATCCTGCGTGAAATAAGACACGCACGACAAAGGAGGAATCGTGGGAGTTATCGGTTACGGTCTCGGTGTTATCGGCGCTGGTCTTGCTATCGGCCTGTCTGCTCTGGGTGCTACGGGTGCTATGGCCCGTCAGCCTGAGGTCCAGGGCCGCGTGTTCACCGTCTTCATCATGGGCTCCGCCTTCGGCGAGGCTCTGGCTCTGATCGGCTTCGTTGTCGCGCTGATCGTTAAATAGCACGGAGCGTCAAGTATGAATCTTTCATCCCAGAAGAGCGCGATCGCACTCTCCGCGTCCGCGGCCGCGCTGCTCATGCCGGTTTCCGCGTTCGCTGAGGACGGCGCTGCCGGTGCGGACATCCTCATCCCTAAGATGGCGGAGTTCATCCCGGCGCTTATCGCCTTCCTGATTATCTGGATCGTGCTGGCCAAGGTCGCCCTGCCGGGCATCATGAAGACCATGGAGGAGCGCGGCAAGAAGATCGAGGAGAGCCTCGACGAGGCCGAGAAGACCAAGCAGGAGGCTATCGCCAAGCGCGCTGAGTCCGACTCGATCGTCACCGACGCCCGTCGTCAGGCTGCTGACATTGTTCTCGAGGCCCGTAAGGACGCCGAGTCCGAGCGCGCCCGTATCATCGAGGCTGCTCACAAGGAGGCCGAGGAGATCATTGCCAAGGCCCATACGACCGTCGAGGACGAGCGCAAGTCCATCTACGCCGGTGCCGCGAGCTCCATCGCCGACCTGTCCGTTGCCGTCGCCACCAAGATCGTGGGCGAGGCACTCGAGGACGATGCCGAGCAGAAGAAGCTCATCGAGCGCTACATCCAGGAAGCAGGTAGCCTGAATGCCGACTAGCCGCTATCAGGACAAGGTGCTCGAGACCTACGCGCGCTCCCTTCTGGAAGCCGCTAAGGCCGAGAACCATGTGTTCGAGGACCTCGAGATGATCGAGCGCCTGGCTTCTGCCAGCCCCGAGATCATCGCCGTGCTCGACACCATGTCCAAGCGCGACCAGCTCGACCTTCTTCCCAAGGTGGCAGCTGCCTTTAAGTATGTTGCCGAGGAAGACGAGGATGTAGTGGGCGTGACCGTCACCACGGCGATCCCGCTCGACGACGAGCTGCGTCAAACCATCACTAAGAAATGCGAGCAGGACTTCGGCCGCAAGGTATTCCTTATCGAGCAGGTCGACCCGTCTATCGTGGGCGGCCTGGTGCTCGAGGCCCGCGGCGAGCGTCGTGACATTTCCGTCAAGACGCAGCTGCGCATCGCGCAGGAGACCCTCGCAAACTCTGCTAATTCGTACGGAGGTGAAGCCTAATGTCCGAAACCCTCAATGCCCAGGATATCGCCAAGAAACTGCAGGAGCAGCTCACGAGCCTCTCCGCGACGGTCGATACGCATGAGGTTTCAACGGTCGACGAGGTAGGCGACGGCATCGCGCGCGTCTCCGGCCTTAAGAGCGCCATGGCAGGCGAGCTTCTGGAGTTCAAGAGCTCCGATACCGGTGAGACCGTCTTCGGCCTTGCCCAGAACCTTGCCCGTGACGAGGTCGGCGCCGTTCTGTTTGGTGCCGTCGACTCCATCAAGGAAGGCGACGAGTGCCTCACCACTGGCCGCATTATGGATATCCCTGTGAGCCGCGCCATGCTCGGCCGCGTCGTCAATCCGCTCGCCCAGCCCATCGACGGCCTGGGCGACATCGTCGCCACGCACCGTCGCCCCATCGAGTTCAAGGCCCCCGGCGTCATCGACCGTACCCCGGTGTGTGAGCCGGTTCAGACCGGTCTGCTCGCTATCGACTCCATGGTGCCTATTGGCCGCGGTCAGCGTGAGCTCATCATCGGCGACCGTAAGACCGGTAAGACCGCCATCGCCATCGACGCTATCCTCAACCAGCGCGGCAAGGGCATGGTCTGCATCTATGTCGCCATCGGCCAGAAGGCCTCCACGGTTGCCAACATCCGCGAGACCCTCGCTCAGCACGGTGCGCTCGACTACACCATCATCGTTTCGGCCACCGCTGCCGATTCCGCCCCTATGCAGTACATCGCGCCTATGGCCGGTGCCGCTATCGGCGAGTTCTTCATGTATAACGGTGAGGACGGCAAGCCTGCCAGCGAGACCAACCCTGGCGGTCACGTGCTCGTCATCTACGACGACCTGTCCAAGCAGGCTGTGGCTTACCGTCAGATGTCGCTGACGCTGCATCGTCCGCCCGGACGCGAGGCCTATCCTGGCGACATCTTCTACCTGCACTCTCGTCTGCTCGAGCGTGCAGTCAAGATGTCCAAGAAGAACGGTTATGGCTCCATGACGGCTCTTCCGATCATCGAGACCCAGGACGGCGACGTCTCGGCCTACATTCCGACCAACGTCATTTCCATTACCGATGGTCAGATCTACCTGCAGTCCGAGCTCTTCTTCCAGGGCCAGCGCCCGGCAGTCGACGTGGGTATTTCCGTGTCCCGCGTCGGTGGCGCCGCGCAGACCAAGGCTATGAAGCAGGTCGCCGGCAACCTCCGTCTGGACCTCGCTTCGTACCAGGAGCTCGCCGGCTTTACGCAGTTCGGCTCCGACCTCGACGAGGCTACTCAGAAGCAGCTGACCCATGGTGCCCGCATGACCGAGCTCCTGAAGCAGCCGCGTTACAAGCCGTTTGAGGTTGGCGAGCAGATCGTTACGCTGTTCGCTGGCAACGAGGGCTTCCTGGATGACCTGGAGATCGCCGACGTGCTGCCTTTCCGTGCCGAGCTCATCGAGTACATGGACAATGGCTTTGGCTCGCTGCTCGACAAGGTTCGCGCCAAGAAGATCGATGATGACACTAAGGCTGAGCTCTTGCGCGTCATCGGCGATTTCAAGCAGCAGTTCATGGCCAAGCACCATTCGGATGTTTCTGGATCAGAGGAGAACTAAGCCCCATGGCCAACCTTCGCGACATTAAGAAGCGAATCTCCTCGGTTACCACGACCAAGCAGATCACGCGCACGATGGAGATGGTCTCTACGGCCAAGATCCGTCGTGCCCTCGATCGCTCCAAGCAGGCCGAGCCCTATAAGGAGGCGCTGACCGACGTCATGTTGACGGTCGCCGGCGACGCCTCCTGTTCGGGCACCGATCCCATGCTGCAGAAGCATGAGAGCGTCAAGCATGGCCTGATTGTCGTTATTGCCTCGGACCGCGGCCTTGCCGGCGGTTTCAATACGACGGTGGAGCGCACGGCCGAAAAGCTCGCCGCTTCTTGGGCGAACGACGGCATCGAGTGCGAGATCATCGCGTGTGGGCGCAAACCGGCCACGTATTTCCGTGACCGCGCAAACGTCGTCATGCACTTTGAGGGCAACTCCTCTGAGCCCGATTTCAATCAGGCCCGCATGATCTCCTCTCATATCTGCGATGCGTATCGTGCCGGTGAGCTTGACCGTGTCGAGCTTGTCTACCACCACGCCAAGAACCGCGTGGTACAGGGCATACGCGACGGGCTAAGGTGCCCCAAGGCCCCCGGGATGAAGGAAATGGCCCCCGGACGG
>USMA01000049.1 GCA_900555765.1 uncultured Collinsella sp. | reverse complement strand
GCTCTAACCCGAGACCGAGGCGCGCGTTGGCCCCGATGCCTTGGCAACCTTAGACCGCTACAACTTCAACTGTGGCTTTTGGGGCTCTAACGGCATTGCCGCCGAGCAGGGCTTCACGGCGCCCGATATCGAGGAGGCGCAAGTAAAGCGTATCTCGATGCGCCATACGGCCAAACGCTTCGAAATCTCGAACGCCAGTAAATTTGGCATGGTGGCGCCCGTCAAGTTCGCGGACTTCCGTGACGCAACGATTATTACCGCAGGCGATGTCCCTGCCAAGTACCGGGCAATGGACAACGTCATCACGGTCTAACAGCAGGGGACGGGCTAAGGCCATAACCACCGCGTAGTTGCAGTAACCTTTGTGGTGGTTTTGACGTTTGTCCAGATAAAACCTGCCAAAATAAACCTGTCCCATTTCGGCGGGTTTTAGGGCTCCCAGGGGCAGGGGGCTTCGATGTTGATGTGCTCGCCGGTTACGGGATGCGTGAAGGACACGCTGTGGGCGTGGAGCATCAGGCCACAGGGGCGCGGCGTTCCGTACAGGTCGTCGCCAACCAGGGGATGATGCTCGCTCGCCAGATGCACACGGATTTGGTGCTTGTGGCCGGTGAGCAACTCGACATCGATATACGAGCGCGTGGGCAGGCCTCGGCGGCTCTTAAGGCGCTTGAGCACCTTCACGCGCGTTTGAGACGGCTTGCCGCTGGCGCCGACGCGCATCTTGCGGCTGTCGTGGCGGTCGCGGGCGATGGGCTTGTCGATGAGCTTCTCGTTCCAGTCGATCTTGCCCTCGGCGAGCGCCAGATAGTGCTTTTCGAATTCGTGGTCGATGACCATCTGGTCAAAGGCGGGTTGCGTCTGCTTGTCGAGCGAGAACAACACCACGCCGGTGGTGTTGCGGTCCAGGCGGTTGAGCGGCTGCATGTCAGTCGCGGCAAAGCCGTCACCCATCGCCAACAAAAGGTCGCTAGCGTAGTCGGTAAGTGTGCGCTCGCCGGTGCCGTCACCGTGGACGATCATGCCAGCGGGCTTGTCGATGGCCATGAGCCAGGCGTCGCAGTAGAGGACTTGAGGTTCTTCGTTCACGTGTAAGCCTTTCGGTTAGCTGATTCCCACAAACATGCAGCCCGAGGTCGCTCCGCGCAGGCGGGCGGCGGGCTTGCGGCCGGCATGCGCTGCTTCGATGGCACGACGGACGCGGGCGACGGCACGGCCCACCTCATCTGTCTCGAGCAGCGTTCCGTCTACCATGAGACGACGGACGCCGGCGTCGAGCGGCTGCGGTGCCTGGGGCGTAAGGGCGGTGGGGTAGGCGTCGTGCAGGCGAGAGCGGCCATGGATGTCGGTGCGCACGGGCATGACCTTGCCGTCGATATTCTTGAGCGACAGCTTGCGGGCGCGCAGGCGGCAGTTGGCGCAATCGTGGATGCAGCCGTTGGCAACCTGCAGAATGCAATGCTCGCTTGTCATGACGCGCGGCCGGCCAAAGACGGTGATGCCCAGAGTCGCGGGCGCGGCGGCGCCGAGCGAGACAATCTCGTCGAGCGTGATCTCGGGCGAGAGCCAAAACGCACCGGCTCCGCGCTCGGCAAGCGCCTCCATGCAGGGCGTGTTATGCACCGGCAGGCAAGAGCGAATCTCGGCCGTGGCGCCAACCTGGGCGGCCAGGGCAAGCTCAGAGATGTTACCAATAGCGACCGTGGCACCGGCAACAACCCAGGGATCGACGCGTACGTGGTCAACGGCGCGGCAGACCTCGTCGAGTACGGGTACGATGCCCTGCTCAAACGCATCGGCGGGGGAGAGCTCGGCCGCATCGAGCGCGTCGGTGGTCATATAGATGCGCGTTACACCCTCGGCGCGAGCGGCCTCGGCGGCCTCGAGCGAGGTGACGGTGGCGCAGATCTGCGGCTCATCGCGGTAGTGCTCGGGCGCGGGGCGGGAATCACTGGTTACAATCGCCGGCAGCTCGAGCGTTTTTGCGCGCTCCTCGTACGGTGCCAGAATGGCCTCTTCCAGCGCCTTACAAGCGGCGGCGCGCACCTTGTGCACGGCGGAAAAGCCCATACCGCAGCCGGCGTCGAGCGAAACGTCAAAGCTTGCGGCCTCAAAGGGAGAGGAGCCCATGCGCCCGACGTGCTCAACCAGGTCTGCCGCCTCGACGGCGCGGGTCTTGGCAGCCTCGACGGTAAAGCCCGTGGCCGTGGCCGTAAGCGAAGGATCGTCGCAACAGGTGAGCGTAACGGCAAACGGCTCGCCCAGACGCGCCACAACGGACACGCCTACGGCGCGGCGGCGCAGTACATCGCGCTTGAGCGCGGCGCCGGCGGCGTCAATGGCGCGCTGGCTTCGAATCACGCGCACGCGGCAGCCCTCGGGCATGCTACGGGGCACGCGACACTCGATAACATCGCCGGCAGCGGCATCATCGGCGGCAATGGTGGTCAGGAACTGGTCAAACTCGTTATCGTGGCGAAGCTCCAGCAGGTCGCCCTTGCCCACGGGCGCAAACAGCTCAATGCGGGCGTTGGCGGCGCGGCGACGGCGGTCGTCGGGCTTGAGCCCGCGTACATCGCGGTTGGCCAGGCGGCTGCCGAGCGCCGTGCCCACAATCTGGCCGCGGTTGTTGGAGCGCTCGTAGCTCATCATCTCGTCGCCCGAGGTGCCATCCTGGTAGGCGTGCGTAAAGTCGCGGTTAAAGCAGCGCTTGAGCTGGCGCTGGCGGGCGGCATCCTCATCTTTAGAGGTCGAAACATCGGCAAGCATATCGTCAATCTGGTGACGGTACACATCGACGATGGAGTACACGTAATCGGGGGCCTTCATGCGGCCCTCGAGCTTGAGCGATGCGGCGCCGGCGTCATACAGACGGCGAACAAGCTGCGAAGTGTTGGTGTCGCGCGGGCACAGTGCGCGCTCGCGACCGGCAGGGGAGAGCGAGCGGCCGTTCTCGTCGATCAGCTCGTAAGGCAGGCGACAGGGCTGAGCACACATGCCGCGGTTGGCCGAGCGGCCCGCCATGGCAAAGCTCGAAAGCAGGCACAGGCCCGAGTAGCAAAAGCAGATGGCGCCATGGCTAAAGACCTCGAGGTCGACATCGGGTGCGGCGTCGTGGATGGCGGCGATCTCGTCGATGGAGAGCTCGCGCGAGAGAGTCACGCGGTCGGCGCCCTGCTCGCGGCACCAAAGGGTTCCGCGGTCGTCGTGGATGTTCGCCTGGGTCGAGATATGTGTCTCGATGCCGGGCATGGTGCGCTTGACCTCAAAGAACAGGCCCCAGTCCTGGATAATGAAGGCATCGGCGCCCAGCGTGGAGCAGCGATGGATGAGTTGCAGCGCATCGCTCATCTCGGACTGCTTGATGACGATGTTTACCGTGACGTAGACGCGCGACCCGGCTAGATGCGCGGCGCGGCAGGCTTGCTCAAAGGCCTCGTCGGTAAAGTTGGTTGCCTTGCGGCGGGCGTTGAAGCTGCCCATGCCGCAGTAGATGGCGTCTGCCCCGGCAGCGAGCGCGGCGGCAAAGGGCTCCGGGCCTCCGGCGGGGGCCAAGAGCTCGGGTCTGCGGTTGGTGGTTCGACTGGCGGTTGCGGTCATATCCTGCCTTTCAAAATGCTCAGATAATCAAAAGTATAGTGGCGCCGTTGCGGCAGGCGATGCCCGTGCTCCAAGCGGGATAAAGTCTTCAGCAGCTTGGGCTGGCTGACCCCGTGGAGAACCGTTCAGCTGCCAACGGGAAACCGTTGGGCGATAAAATATTCTCGCAGTGTGATAATAATCTTGCATCGCGCGGAAACCTTGAGTACTATCCCAATCAAGCGCGGTGTTCAGACCGAACTGTGCCTCCCGGTGTGAACGCCGCGCTCACGCTTTCTCAACTGATCGTAAGGAGATTAACATGAGCAAGACCGTCGTGTCTTCCGATAACGCACCCGCAGCCATCGGCCCGTATTCCCCCGGTATCCTGACCGGCAACATGGTGTTCCTGTCCGGCCAGCTGGGCATCGATCCCGCGACCGGCAAGATGCCCGAGGGCGTCGAGGCCCAGGCCAAGCAGTCCCTCGCCAACGTCGAGGCCCTGCTGACCGCTGCCGGCGCCACCTTTGCCGATGTCGTCAAGACCACGGTCTACCTGGCCGACATTGCCGACTTCGCTGCCGTGAACGAGATCTACGCCTCCAAGTTCGAGGCCCCGTTCCCCGCGCGCAGCGCCTTCCAGGTTGCCGCCCTTCCGGCTGGCGGTCTGGTCGAGATTGAGGTCGTCGCCGCTCTCTAAGGCGTTGGCCACAACTAAACATGACATGCAAAAAGACCCTGCAGCGCGTGCGAGCTGCAGGGTCTTTTGTCAAGTGACGGATTGCTTGTAACTACCCGCGCTCCATTTTGCTCGTTAGCCCTCCTTGCGAGCTTTTTGCAGGTAGCGGTAGACGCTGGGCTCCGAGATGCCCAGCGCGGTGGCGGCGCAGGCCACGGCGCCCTTGAGCATGAACACCCCGTTGCCGTTGAGGTGGCGAATGACGTCCACGCGGTCGCTCTGACCAAGCGACGCTACGTCCAGCCCGCGCGCGCTCAGCAGCTCGGCAATACTGCGGTCGATGAGCTCTTGTGTAGACTCCGAAAGGCTTTCGACCTCGATAGGGGCGGGCTCCGTGCGCGTCGGCGCCGCGTCGAAGCACGCCATGAGCTGCTGCGCCATGGCGTTGATGGAGCGCACGGTCGAGAGGTCGGTGTTGACGCAGAGCATACCGACGATCTCGTCATTCTCGCGGATAAAGTACGTCGCTGACTCCAACGTCTTGCCTCCGGCGCCGCGGCCCTCGTAGCCCGTAATAAACGGCAGGTCGCGATACTTGGCGTCGTGCATGATCTTGAGTGCCAGATCGGTGGCGGGACCGCCGACCTTGCGGCCGCTCACGATGCCGTTGCGAATATCGACGATGGCGTGGTCGGGATCCGAGAAATCGTGCAGCACGATTTCGCTGTTTTTGCCGAGTATCTGTTCCAGAAAATCGACCATCGGCAAAAAGCGACGTACGGTCTCGTTCACGGGCAACTCCTTTGGGTGAAATCGGAAATGTTCATAACAATTTTTTCTCATGGTAACACGCTGCCCATCATCTCGTATATCCGCAGGTACATTGCGTAATGCAGACGAACGGTAGGAATTTAGCGGTAAACGGTTGACCAAAAGAAAAGTTAGATGTTATTTTGACCAGACACTTTCCTGAACTGCGGAAATGCGTTATTTCAGCTGAAGAATAGTCTGATAACAAAAAATTATTATTGAGAATGAGAATCATCTTTAATACGATATGCAATGAAGGCACAACCTCAACCCCGCACTGCGTCACAATAGAGCGTTAGATGCGAAAACAACTACTTCGAGGATTGGTGGTCAAATGACCCAGGAGACGGTTACGAACGGCACTGAAGCCCTGTTCACTCGCGAAGGCATGCCTCCCGTTAAGGAAATGATCCCGTGTGCCCTTCAGCACGTACTGGCATCGTTTGCCGGCATCATTACCCCGGCGGTCATCATGGCCGGCGTCTACGGCTTTAATAGCCAGCAGAGCACCGACATCATCCAGGTCGCGCTCATTCTTTCGGCAATCGACACGGCCCTTCAGGCCTTCGCTCCCTTCCGTCGCATCGGCGGCGGCCTGCCTATCGTCATGGGCGTTTCGTTCGCGTTCCTGCCGGCCCTGCAGGCCATGGGTGCCTCGGGCTTTAGCTTTGGTGCGCTGCTGGGCGGCGAGATCGTCGGCGGCGCCGTCGCGGTCCTCTTTGGTCTGGCTTACAGCAAGATCAAGTGGCTGTTCCCGCCCGTCGTGACCGGTACGGTCATCTTCTCCATCGGCGTTTCGCTGTATCCCACGGCCGTCAAGTATATGGCCGGCGGTATGGGTACGCCGCTGTGGGGTACCCCGCAGGCCTGGTGCGTCGCTCTTATCACCTTTGCCGTGGTCTTTGCGCTCGCCAACTTTGGCAAGGGCACGCTCAAGCTGGGCTCTGTGTTTTTTGGCATGATCGTTGGCATGATCGTCTCCATCCCCTTTGGCATGATCGACTTCTCCAGCGTCGCCACCGCTCAGGTCTTCGCCCTTCCCAAGCTCATGCCCTACGCGCTCGAGTTTGATCCCGAGGTCTGCATTACCCTCGCCGTCGTGTTCCCCATGGTCGCCATCCAGGTTATCGGCGACGTCTCCGCTGCCTGCCTGGGCTCCATCGACCGTATGCCCACCGAGCGCGAGCTCTCCGGCGCTATCGTGCCCCAGGGGCTCACCTCTATGGTCGGCGGCCTGCTTGGCGGTCTTCCCACCAGCGCCCTTGGCCAGAACGTGGGCATCATCTGCTCCAACAAGGTCGTCAACAAGTGGGTCTTTGTGATCATCGCGGCCGTCTTTGCCATCGCCGGCCTGTTCCCGCAGCTCTCTGCCGTTCTTTCCGCTATCCCGCAGCCCGTCATCGGCGGCGCGACCGTCGGCGTCTTTGGCACCATCACCATGAACGGCGTGCGCATGTTCACCCGCGAGGGCCTCACGCAGCGCACTACCACCATCGTCGGTACCTCCGTCGTCTTTGGCCTGGGTATCTGGATGGCCAGCGGCTGCCTTGCCGGCGAGGGTATGCCCGCCTGGGTGTCCACCGTCATCGGCTCCAATGCCGTAACCCCCACCGCCATCATGGCTATTGTCCTTAACCTGATCCTTCCGCAGACGCCGGTCGTGGCTCAGCACATCGATGCTGCCAAGGACGCTGCCGTGGATCTGGTCTTGCCCGAGAGCAAGAAGTAACCAATTCGGTGCTATTCGTCGGCGGACGCATCGCCTCGTCCGCCGACGTCACGCGGCGCCAAGCCGCACTTCAAAGGGTTGCCCCTTTGGTGAAGCGTCGACGGGAGAGGGCCCGTTTCCGGTGTAGGCCGGCGCTTCGCACTCCGCCATGTCAGAGGTGTCAAACCCCGCCCCTGATGTTGAAGGGAGCATCCATGCTTCTGGTCGCTAACGGTTCCGTCTTTACTCGCAACGCTCAGACCCCGTTCATTCCAAAC
>USMA01000048.1 GCA_900555765.1 uncultured Collinsella sp. | reverse complement strand
CCACCTGCAGGGCCAGGCCAATCACGATAACGCAGGCGATGCGTTTCCATGCCCCACGCGCTCCCCCGCCGAGCGGATGCGCGCTTTGCCGGCGTGCCATAAACGAACGCGGCCACAGATAACGCCACCACAGCAGCGCCATCAAAAACGACGCCGTCTGCGCGACGGCCTGAAGCAATTGGATGTCGAGATCATCGATCGAAAAACCCATGAACACCGATGCGACGCCAAGGGCGGAGAACAAAACGACGCTCAGGGCAATATCGGCAGCGACGACACCAAAACAGGCAAGCGCCCAAATCATCGCATTGAGCATGCCAACCTCCTCAAAACCGTTCCCTAGTTCTACCACAACTCGGCAGAGAGCTGACCCCATGGGGACGGAGGAAAACGGATCACTTATTGATGAGAATCGGGCGCAGTGCCAAAGGCCCCGTTAGGCGAGATGTCGAACGGGAAGGTGCCGCAGCGATTGAACGCGGCGATAAACATGCGGATGGCGTTGGACGGCGTGGTGCCCACGAGCTGAGTTGCCGCCGCGAAGGCTGCCTTCTCCTCGGGCAAGACCTTCGCGACTACGGGGGTCATGTGTTCTGCCATGGCGCTTCCTTTTTGAAACGACGGTAGTGCGGATAGATGCGGGCCACGCGGCTGGGCGACGGGCTGTGAAGGCAACCCGATTGGCCCGCATCCGGAGTTTGTTTCTGCGGCGTTGGTATTACTTGGTATTTCTAAGTATTACCCCGCAGTTAGAATACCACACTCGACCCCATGGGGACGGAGGAAAACGAATCATTTTGTTGCTGAGTTAGTATTTAGAGCGTGATGATGTCCGAGATATCGAGGGCTCGAGCATCGGCGACATTGTGCGTGGCAAGCAACAGCATGCGACCGTCGAGCAAGTCGAGCACAGCCTCGGCCGTCGCATCGCGCGCAGAGGCATCCAGGCCGGTAAAGGGCTCATCCAGAATGACAGCACAGCCGCCACACAGCAGGGCGCGGGCAATCTCGACACGGCGGCGCTGCCCGCCCGAAAGCTCGGCCGCGCGAGCATGCACATCGACCCCCGGCACCAGCAGGCGCAACAGGGCCGCAGCACTCGAGGCGTCCACGCGTGCATCGGCGCACACCAGCACGTTATCCAGCGCCGAGGCGGACTCGATCAAGCGTGCATCCTGAAACACCATCGAGCACGGCGCGCACTCCCCCGCTGCCAACAAAAGCAGCGTCGACTTGCCCATGCCCGAAGCGCCCATCACACAGATACGCCCACCCGCAGGCACGTTGAGCACTAGACCATCCAGCGCCGGCGCCCAGGGCGCACGATCGCCCACGGCAAGCGCAAGCTCCGCTGCGGCGCCATCGCTCGCAGCCCCCGCACGCCCGCGCAGTCCATGCCCATGCGCCCGCACGGCCGCGCGCCACGCCACGGGTCCCGAAACCCGCAGCAGCCACACCAGCACGCGCTCACACACCCACGAGGCGGCAACGACCAGCACGGTCCACGCCAGCAAATCAGCCGTCTCAATCAAAAGCTTTGCCTGATAGATGCGCTCGCCCACGGTGCCCACCGCCATGCCGATCAGCTCGGCTGCCACGCCGGCCTTCCAGCTCATGCCGATCACGGCGCGGGCGCACGAAAGCGCAAACGGCAGGACTTCGCGCCAGGTATGGGCGCAAAACAGGCGCCAGCCGCGCACGCCATGCAGACGGAACATCTGCTCCAGCGGTTTATTCACCTGTGCCAAGCCCTCGGCCAGCGAAAAATACACGCCCGGCAGCGCCATCAAAAAGACCGCGGCGATGCTCACGCGCGCCGATCCCAGCCAAATGAGCAGCAGGACCACCACGCAGGCAACCGGCGTCGCCTTGACAAACGACAGCGTCGGCGCCACCAGGCGGGCAAACGCCCGCGAACGTGACGAAATGCCGGCAAGCACGCCACCACACACCGCGTCAAGCGCCAGCCCGCCCAGTATCCGCGCGCCCGAGCCCGCCAAAATCGCCCAGGTACCGCCATCGCACACCAGGCGCAGCAGCGCCAAGGCAACAGCACCCGGCCCCGGCAAGATCAGTGGCTGCGCCACCAGCGCCGCCGCGAAGACCCACACGGCAAGCCAAAAGGCGGCGACGGCACCTGCTGCCGCCACCGCCTTCATACGCTCTGTCATTTGTCGAGCAAACACACGCACGGGCTACTCCATGTAGTAGAAATCGTCAGCCGGAAGTTTGCCACCCACGGCGCTCGCGTCCGCGTCGGCCAGCACCTGCAGATACCCACTAAGTGCCGCCTTCATATCCTTGCCCGTCTGGCACACAAGCATGCACCCGGGAATCGCCTTCTCGGCAATCTTGGCGTTGTCCACGATGCCGGCATCGACCACGGCCTGCGCCCAGTCTGCCGGCGCCGCATTGACGGCCTTAACGCTCGCCGCATGGCAGTTCAAGAACTCCGCCACGGCCTCGGGATGTTCCTCGGCAAACGCGCGGCGCACCACGGTCACACCCGTCAGCAGGCGCGAACCCGTGTCACCTGCCAGCTCGTCCCACACATCGGTCAGACTTACCGGAGCCGACAGCTTGCCTTCGCTCTTGGCGATGGCAGCGGTCTTGAACGGCTCGGGCAGCACGCCCACAGCGGACGGGTCGGCAAGCAGGGCCGACAGCACCTCGGTGGGCTCGCTCTTAAACTCGAGCGTCACCTGGCCGGTCAGGCCCGCGCGCTCCAGTAGGTAGTTCATGACGTACTCCGGCGTGGTGCCCTTGCCCGTCATATAGACGGTATGGCCCGCCAGGTCGCCAAACGAGGCCACACTCGCGTCGCCCGTCACAACGTTCAGCACGCCCAGCGTGTTGATGTCGATGACCTGCACCGCGCCCTCGGTCTTGTTGTAGAGCACGCTCGCCACGTTGGCGGGCACCAGGGCAATGTCGATATCGCCCTGAATGACCTTGGGCACAATCTCGTCGGCGGCAGTGTTGATCGCAAAGTCGAACTCGTTGTCCGTCTCACCATCGGCCGCCCGGTCCATAAACTGCACCAGACCCATCGACGTCGGACCCGTGCGCGAGGCGACGTGCACCTCAACCGGCTCGGCAGCGGCACCGTCAACAGCAGACCCGGCAGCCGAACCCGCGGCGGACCCGGCACCGGCAGCCCCGCCGCCACAGCCCGCGAGCGCAAGCGACAGGGCGCCCGCGGCGAGCGCCGAGGCAAACCCCCGGCGCGACATCTCAACATCAAACGCGCGCATCGCTAGTACGTCCCCTCGTTGGGCATCGTCCATGCGTGATGGTCGGTATGCAGCAGCTCCTCGGCCAGCGGCGAGAGCGGCTCGCCCAAGAACTCGCGGTAGCACGCCTGGACATCGGGATTCTCGTGCGAGAAGCGAATGTCCGCAGCGGCATCCAGGCCCCAGAGCACCTGGCCACGCTCGGCTGCCAGCTCGCAGCCGTCGTGGATGGGCTGACCGCCGCCACCGACGCAGCCGCCCGGGCACGCCATGACCTCAACGAAGTCATAGCTCGCACGGCCGTCGCGAATCGCGTCGAGCAGACGGGCGGCGTTGCCCAGCCCGTGCGCCACGGCGACGCGCACCCCGGTGCCATCGATATCGGCCACGGCTTCCTTCCAGCCGTCCAGCCCGCGCACATCGGTAAAGAAATCGGCATCGGGGTTCTTGCCCGTCACCAGGTAATAGGCCGAGCGCACGGCGGCCTCCATCACGCCGCCCGTGGCGCCAAAGATCACACCCGCGCCCGTGCCAAAGCCCAGCGGCGTGTCGAGCGGCTCCTCGACCAACGTGTCCACGCTCACGTGGTTCGCGCGGATCATACGTACCATCTCGCGCACCGTCAGCGCAACGTCCACATCGGGCGTGCCGTCCTCGCCCACCATGCTCGGCAGCGCGCACTCGGCCTTCTTGGCCGTGCACGGCATCACGGACACCACAAACAGACGCTCGGGCTCCACGCCCAGCACCTTGGCGTAGTAGGTCTTGGCGATGGCGCCAAACATCTGCTGCGGCGACTTTGACGTAGACAGGCTGTCGACAAACTCGGGGTAACGCGCCTTCACAAAGCGCACCCAGCCCGGGCAGCAGCTCGTGAACATGGGCCAGCCACGGCTGTCGCCCTCGCCCTTGGCGGCCTTACCCAGGCGCTCGAGCAGCTCGGAGCCCTCCTCCATAATGGTGAGGTCGGCCGAGAAATCGGTGTCGAACACGTACTCAAAGCCAACGCGGCGCAGCGCACAGGCCAAGCGCTCAACGGTGGCCTCCTCGCGAGATATGCCGAGTTCCTCTCCCCAGGCGCTACGCACGGCCGGCGCAATCTGCACCAGCACGATCTTGTCGGGATCGGCGATGGCATCGAACACGGTCTCGGTATCGTCACGCTCGCGCAGGGCGCCCGTCGGGCAATGCGTGATGCACTGGCCGCACGCGACGCAATCGGTCTTGCCGATCGGCGCACGCCCGCGGGTGCCCACGGCGGTATGCGTGGCGCGGTTGGTCAGATCCCAAATCCCTAAGCCCTGCACGCTCTCGCACACCTTGATGCAGCGCATGCATTTGATGCACTTGTCGTTATCGCGGATGATGGGGAAATCGAAATCCCAGCCCTCGCGCGCCAGGTGCTGCTCGTACGGCAGATAGAAGATGCCCAGGTCGTTGGCGATGGTCTGCAGGTTGCAGTTACCACTGCGCACGCAGCTCGTACAGCGCGAGTCGTGCTGGGACAGCAGCAGCTGCACGTTGGTGCGACGCGCCTCGCGGGCCTTGGCGCTGGTAGTGTGGACCACCATGCCGTCGAGCACGTAGTTGTTGCAGGCGGCAACCAGCTGGTCGCAGCCCTCAACCTCGACCACGCACACGCGGCAACCGCCGATCTCGTTTAGATCGCGCAGGTAGCACAGGGTGGGAATCTGGATGCCGGCGGACTTGGCCGCGTCCAGGATCGTGGTGTGCTCGGGTACCATGACCTCGCAATTATCGATAGTGAGCTTGACCATGTTGAGTGCTCCGCTTTCGGTGTTGTCGCTGACAGTGGGGTTGTTGGGCTCTACCATTCCAGGTTCCTCCCTCCGCGGAACGCGCCAAAGCCAAAGTGGTCGCAACGCAGGCAGCGGCTTGCCTCCTGGCGTGCCTCCTCCTCGGTAAGGCCCTGCTCGACCAGATTCCAATCGTGGATGCGCTCGCCGGCCTCGCGCTCGCCCAGCTCGCAGCGGCCGCACTCGTGCTTGCCCTTAAACTGCACGGTCGGCAGCTCAACGTCGAGCTTGATCTTGTGGTCGAAGCCCAGGTAGCGGTCGATATTTGCCGAAGCCACGCGGCCGGCGTTGATGGCACGGATGACGGTGGCGGGACCGGTCTGACAGTCGCCGCCGCTAAAGAGACCGTCGAAGTTAGGCACGGCGCCATCCGAATCGGTGACCACGCAGCCCCACTTGCAGGCGATGCCCATGTCCTCAAACGGCTTGGAATCGATGTCCTGGCCAATGGCCACAAACACGCGCTCGCAGGGAATGACGCGCTCGGGCGTGGCGGCGGCACGCGGGGCCGGACGCCCACGACGGGGCTCGCCGATAATCTGCGGCTGCACGCGCAGGCCACTCACGCGACCTTCCTCGCCCGTCTCAATAGCGAGCGGTGCGGTGAGCTCCAGAACCTCGCAGCCCTCGGCCTGGGCGCCGGCAATCTCGGCATCCTGGGCCGTCATGTCGCAGATGCGACGGCGGTAGACGATGCTCACCTTTTCGGCACCGCAGCGCACGGCAGAGCGCGCCACGTCCATGGCCACATTGCCGCCGCCGATGACGCACACGCGCTGGCCGCTCAGGTCGGGCAGCTCGTCGTCGCCGATGGCACGCAGCATCTTGACGGCCGACTCCACGCCGAGCGCCTCTTCGCCCGGAAGGCCGAGCTTCTTATCGCTGTGGGCGCCAATGGCCAGGTAGACGGCATCGAACTCGTCGCGCAGGCGGGCAAGCTCCTCGCCGTTGACGGAGTGGTCGAGTTCCACGTCGATGCCGGCGCTCAAGATCCAGTCGATCTCGGCCTGCAGGCGCTCGCGCGGCAGACGGTAACTGGGGATGCCATAGCGCAGCATGCCGCCCAGGTGGTGGCGTTGCTCAAAGATCGTCACCTTATGGCCCATCACGGCCAGGTAGTAGGCGCAGGAAAGGCCGGCCGGCCCGCCGCCAACCACGGCGATGCGCTTGCCGGTGTTGTCGGCCACTCTAGGCTTGTAATCGTTGAGGTCGCTGTGCTCAACGGCAAAACGCTTGAGGGCGAGGATGTTCATGGGATCGTCGACCATGCCGCGACGGCAGTGCATCTCGCAGGGATGCTCGCACACCAGGCCGCAAACGAGCGGCAGTGGGTTGTTCTTGCGGATGACCTTGACGGCATCGGCATAGCGGCCGGCCTCGACGAGCGAAATGTACCCGGGAATGTCGACGTGCGCCGGGCAGCCCGAGACGCACGGGACGCGGGCCTCGCGGTCAAAGCCGCAGGAGTGCTCGCGAATGTGGTGCTCAAAATCGTCGCGGAAGCCGCGAATGGCCGTGAGTGCCATGGCGCCGGCCTCGTAGCCGATAGCGCAGTCACTCGAAAGGTAGATGGTGCGGGCCGTGCGCTCAATCAAATTGAGCGTGGACTCGTCGGCGCGGCCCTCGAGCACATCGGCGAGCAGATCGCTCAGCGCGCTCAGGCCCACACGGCAGGGCGTGCACTTGCCGCAGCTCTGGGTGGAGCACAGGTTGACGAGCGCCGCCGTAAACTCAACGGGGCACGGGGCGAGCGAACTCACCGCCAGACGGCGCCCAAGCGCATCATGTAGGTCGTCCATGACGGCCTGAGCGTGGCTGCGTTCCATTACGTGCAGTCGTGCCATAAGATCCCCTCTCATGCGGCAGCCCGGAGGCGAGGCCGGGCGAAGTTGCTACACGCACAACACTGACCTAAAAAGTTGTTAGGTCTCCACGCAGTTCGGCAGGCGGTATGAAATGTCACCCTCGGCGGTGAAATAGAACATTACCGCAGATAAATGCCATATTTGATTAAAC
>USMA01000047.1 GCA_900555765.1 uncultured Collinsella sp. | reverse complement strand
TCCGGAACATTCCGCAGGACGCAAAGAGGCTCCGCAGCGCGAAGCGCGATGCGGAGCCTCTTTGCATGTCCGAGGACGTTCCGGAGAGAAGCCCCCGTCACGCCCCCGGATTCCCGGTAGGAGTTCTAGACCTTGTCGGCCTTAGTACATACCGCCGCCCTGCTGACCAGCGGTAGCAGCAGCGATTGCGTCCTCAAGCTGAGTGTTCTTGGGGACATCGGAGACGGTAGCCTCGGTGATGAGGATCAGGCTGGCGACAGAAGCAGCGTTCTGCAGGGTGACGCGGCTGACCTTGACGGGGGCGAGGACGCCCATCTCGATCATGTCGCCCCACTCGCCGTTGGCAGAGTTGAGACCCTGGCCGGCGGGCAGCTCGGCAACCTTGTCGACCACGACAGCGCCCTCAAAACCAGCGTTCTTGGCGATGGTAGCGACCGGAGCGGTCAGAGCCTTCTTGACGATATCGACGCCGATCTTCTCCTCGGGGTCGTCGATCTCAACAGCGTCGAGCGCAGGAGCAGCGTCCATGAAGGCGACGCCGCCGCCAGCGACGATGCCCTCCTCGACAGCAGCGCGGGTAGCCTGCAGGGCGTCCTCGACGCGATGCTTGATCTCCTTGAGCTCGGACTCGGTAGCAGCGCCGACCTTGATGACGGCAACGCCACCGGAGAGCTTGGCCAGGCGCTCCTGGAGCTTCTCGCGGTCGAAGTCAGAGGTGGTGTTCTCCATCTCACCCTTGATCTGAGCGATACGAGCGTCGATGGCCTCCTTGGAGCCAGCGCCGCCGACGACGACGGTGTTGTCCTTGGAGATGGTGACGGACTTAGCGGTACCGAGCATATCAGCGGTGATGTCAGCGACCTTCACGCCCAGCTCGTCCAGAGCAGCCTGGCCACCGGTGAGGACGGCGATGTCCTCCAGGATGCGCTTGCGGCGATCGCCGTAGCCCGGGGCCTTGACGGCGCAGACGTTGAGGGCGCCACGGATCTTGTTGAGGACGAGGGTCGGCAGAGCCTCGCCGTCGATGTCCTCAGCGATGATGAGCAGGCCACGGCCAGCGCGCTGGACAGCCTCGAGAACAGGCATGATGTCCTGGACGCTGGAGATCTTCTGGTCGGTGATGAGGATGTACGGATCCTTCATCACGGCCTCCATGCGGTCGTTATCCGTGACAAAGTAAGCGGAGACATAGCCCTTGTCGAACTGCATGCCCTCGACGGTGTCGATGGTGATGTCGAACGTCTGGGAATCCTCGACGGTGATGACGCCGTCCTTGCCCACGACCTCCATGGCCTCGGCGATCTTCTCGCCGACCTCGGGGTCACCGGCGGAGATGGTACCGACGGAAGCGATCTGCTCCTTGGTCTCGACCGGCTTGGCCTGCTTCTTCATCTCGGCGACGGCGGCGTTGCCGGCCTTGTCGATACCGCGACGGATGGCCAGCGGGTTGGCGCCAGCGGCGACGTTGCGCAGGCCGTCGTTGACGATGGCCTGGGCGAGCAGGGTTGCGGTGGTGGTGCCGTCACCCACGGTGTCGTTGGTCTTGGTGGCGACCTCCTTCACCAGCTGGGCACCCATGTTCTCGATGTTGTCCTCGAGCTCAATCTCCTTGGCGACGGAAACGCCGTCGTTGGTGATGGTCGGAGCACCGAACGTGCGCTGCAGCGCAACGTAGCGACCCTTGGGGCCCATGGTGACGGTAACGGCGTCGGCTAGAGTGTTGACGCCCTTGGCAAGCTTAGCGCGGGCATCGGTGTTGAACGTAATGTTCTTTGCCATGGTAGGTAATCCTCCAAAAGAAATGTGACTCGCGTCGCCGCTTCCGAGTCCTATGCGGCGGGCGCGTTCAAAGACGAATCAGAGATTCTGACGAGACTAGGCCTCGACGACGGCGTAGATGTCGTCGGCGCGCATCAGCAGATACTTCTCGCCGTCGACCTTGACCTCGTTGCCACCGAACTTACCGTAGATGACAACGTCACCAACCTTGACGTCCATGGGGATGCGCTCACCCTTGTCGTTGACCTTGCCGGCGCCCACGGCAACGATGGTGCCGCGCTGCGGCTTCTCCTGAGCGTTGCTGGCGATATACAGACCAGAAGCGGTCTTCTGCTCGGCCTCGTCGGGCTTGACCAGAACACGATCTGCAAGCGGCTTCAAAGACGACATGCTTGTCTCCTCCTTTTTGGGCCGCGCGGTTATGCCACGCGAATTAACCCTTTTTGTTTGCGTACGCGTTGAATGGTACCCACGAATGGCGGGTTATACAACACGGAGTCAAAAAATCTTATTTTTTGGCACTTAGATTTTCTGAATGCCGGGGGATAACTTAGCGGTGCCTCCCGTGTGGCTCCGCAGGGGCGGGGCATAAGGTTTCCTGCTCGGGCAGTCCTGCTCGCACGAAGGCCACATTAAGTGGCCTTCGGCTCGTGCGGAACTCGCGATAAACCTTATGCCCCGCCCCTCCGGAGCCACACGGGAGGCAGGTTAACTAATTCGAGCCCGGCATTCAGAAAAGTCAGTACAGCAAAATGGCGATGCGGATAGGAACGTGGGCATGGTTTTCGCTGCGCGCACGGGTCCCCTGGGGAGCGCCGTGCATTTTTGGGAGTATTCAGCAAGCCAGGACGGCTGCATACACGCCGGACACACCATATTGGTCCCAAGGACGCCTTCGACCGGCGATTTGAGTCGGCAGGCAAACCCCGTCAGGACAAAAAGGCATGCTTCGCGCCGCGCCGGCCCCCAAAATGCCGTCGATCTCCGCAATGCCGCCCGACTGCACCGGCAGAGCTCGCGGTGCTGAATACTCCGTTTTTTGCACGGCACGGGCGGGTGTACATCAGGATCAGAAAGGACATCCCAGCCTTTTTATGCAATCTGTAATGGGAAGTATGCAAAACACCAAGAGATAGCATTGCTGGTGTCCAAATTGAGCGCGGGGCAGCAGCACCTCCGCCCCGCACCCAAATCCAACAGAGCAGGGACGCTCATGGCGGATCCCCACCAAAACGCAAACGCGGCTCGAGCGCTATCCCAAAATAGGCTGCCCGAGCCGCGCTTAACGGTACGACATGAATATTAGCGCTTGTAAATCAAGTTGCCTGCCAGGTAGGTGGCCTGAACCTTGGTGGCTTGAAGTTCTTGGGGGTCGATGGTGAGCGGGTTTTGGTCCAGGACTACCAGATCGGCATATTTGCCGGGCTCCAAGCTGCCGAGGTTTTGCTCGTCGCCCGCTGCATAGGCGCTGCCCAGGGTGTAGTTGCGCAGGGCTGTTGCTGCATCGATGCGCTCGCTCGGCAACCAGCCGCCCTCGGGCCAGTGGCTGCGGGGGTCCTGGCGCGTGATAGCCGTGTAGAGCACGTTCATGCTGGTAACAGCTGTGATGGGGCTATCGGTACCGAAAGCTTGGCGGATGCCGCGCTGCTGATAAGTTGCGAACGGCCACATGATGCGGCTGCGCTCCAAGCCCAGGCCGCGCCCCGGTCCACCCGGGTCGAGTGTAATGTGGCAGGGCTGGCTCGAGGCAACGACGTTAAGCTTGCGCAGACGATCGATGTCCTCGGGCAGCAGATTCTCCAAATGTTCAAGCGTATTATGGCCGTGCCGGGGCAAGCCGTAGAGTTCCGCGGCCTCCTCAAAGATATCGAGTGCGGCATGGATGGCGCCGTCGCCGATGACGTGGATGCGCACGATATGGCCGCGCTCCGCGGCCGCCAGAACCAGCTTGCGCATGCGCTCGGCGGGAACCGTCAGGCGACCTTGATCGCCCGGGAAGCGCGGATTGGTATAGGGCTCGGTGAGATAGGCCGTGTGTTCGCTCGACACGCCGTCGAAGAACTGCTTAAAGCCTGGCGCCGAAAGCAGCGCGTTGTTCGCGTAACGTACCTGCAGCTCTTCTAGACGCGACTGATCATCCAGCAGCGTGGGAAACAAATGGGCGCGGATGCCCAGCTTGCCGGCTGCCTGCAGTTTGTCGTAGACGTCGTCGCGGATAAAATCGCAGCCCGGCATGGGCATGAGCGACATATCGCATATCGAGGTGATGCCCTGCTCGGCCATACGCCTCATTTGATCGGCGTAAGCGCTTGCAATGCGATCCTCCCCCAGCCACTCAAGGCAGCGCGGCAGCAGCTGCATGGCAGCCGCCTCGTGAGCGATACCCGTGAGCTCGCCGTTTGCGTCCTTGTCGTAGCTACCGCCCGCTGGCGGCTCGCTGTCGCGTGTGACGCCGAGCGCCTCGAGTGCGCGGCTGTTGAGCCACAGCGTGTGCCCGTCGCCCGAATACATAACGCAGGGACGATCGGGGAATGCCGCATCGAGCGACGCCTTGGTAGGATGCTCGGGCGGGTCCCAACGGTAGTCGCGCCAGCCCTGTGTCACAACCCAAGCGTCGTCGGGCAGGTCCTGGGAAAACTCGAGCGCATGTTGCACCAGCGCCGCCTCGGACGTGCCCATATCCATGAGCATGTACGGCGAGGAACCGACCGAGGTATGGAAGAAGTGCAGATGAGCGTCATGGAAACCGGGGCAGACAAACTGCTCGCCGTAGTCGATAACCGACGTAGCGGCAGGAGCGGTGGCGATCACGTCATCGGGCGCACCGACTGCGACGATACGGTCGCCTGCGATGGCAATCGCCAGCTCGCGGGCGGTATCGATGCCGTCCTGCGCGGTAAAGACGTTCTTGGAGCGGATAATCCGATCGATATGTTGCATGGGCATCCCCATCTCTGGCAGGAAATTCAACACCCCCGAGTGTACTCCCCCGCCCTTGTAACAAAACCCCAAGCGGCAAACGGCAACTTTACCAGCCCAAGCGGCAGGTGGCATACTGAAGAGAGCCTGTACGATTTTGCGATCAACCCAGCAAGGAGCAAATCGACTATGACGAAGACCAAGGCACAGCAGATTATGGCGGCGACCGAGGCTCGCGCGGCTGACGACGTCACCGCAGCCATCAAAGATATCGCCGCCGAGTTTGAGCCCTATATCATCAAGCAGCGCCGGCACTTCCATAAGCATCCGGAGCTGAGCCTCGCCGAAGAGCGCACGACTTCTGACATCGCCAACCAGCTCGACGCCATGAATATCCCCTATGAGCGCCCCCTTAAGACGGGCCTGGTGGCGACCCTCCGCGGCACCGCGCCCGACGCCTACCGCGAGGACGGCACGCCGCGCCGCCGCATCCTGCTGCGCGCGGATATCGACGCTCTGCCTGTCACCGAGCAGACCGGCGAGGAATTCGCCAGCGTCAACGAGGGCTGTATGCACGCCTGCGGCCACGACTGCCACATCGCCATGATGCTCGGCACGCTGCAGATCCTGCGCCATATGACCGACGACATCCACGGCGAGGTCCGCATCGTCTTCCAGCCCAGTGAGGAAAACGGCCAGGGCGCTAAGCTCATGATCGGCACGGGTGTGCTCGACGGCGTCGATGGCGCCTACGCCGCGCACATCTGGAGTGAGGTCGACGCCGGCACCGTGAGCTGCGAGCCCGGACCGCGCATGGCCAATACCGACTGGTTCCGCATCGATGTCCGCGGCACCTCGTGCCACGGCGCCATGCCCCAGCGCGGCCACGACGCCGTCATGGTGGCCGCCGAGATCGTCAATGCCCTGCAGACCATCGTTTCGCGCGAGATCAGCCCCTATGAGCCGGCTGTCATCACCGTCGGCGAGCTGCACGGCGGCACCGCGCGCAACGTTATCGCCGGCACGGCCTACCTCGCCGGCACGGTGCGCACCTACGGAGATTCGACCCACGAGGAAATGCCGGAGCTTATGCGCCGCATCGTGGAGCATACCGCGGCCGCCTTGGGCGCCGAGGCAGAGCTCACCGACTACACCATCGCCAACTACAAGGTCGAAAACGACGCCGCCTCGAGCGAGCGCTGCCGTCAGGCCGTAATCAAGTGCTTGGGCCCCACCGGTCAAGGCCATTACCGTGGCACGCTTTCGGGCGAGGATTTTTCGGAGTACCTGCGCCGCGTACCGGGCGTGCTCGCCTTTGTAGGTACGCGCAACCCCAAGATTGGCGCCACGTACGCCCAGCATTCCTGCTTTTACAAGATTGACGAGACCGTGCTGGCAAAGGGCTCCATGGTGGCCGCCCAGTATGCTATCGACTTTTTGGCCGAGCCCACGCAAGAGGAGCTCGACGGCCCCGCGATTACCGCGGTCGCCGAAACCACCCCCGATCTGGCCGCCAAGCTGCGCTCTGCCAAGGCGACGACCGCCGAGGCTCGCGACGCCATCCATGATGCCCGAACGGCTCGCCATGCCGCGATCAAGGGCATCCACGACGCACGCGCTGCTGCACGCCGCGAGGAGAAGCACGACGAGTAGTCGTCACACCCATCCATAACAGCCTGGCTAAAGCAGAGCGTGGGGGGCAGAATAGACACAAACACCCACACAAAAAATTAAAAAGAAAGATAACGTATTGATATTTGAACAAACGGAATATACCAATAAATATTTATCTAAAAATTAATTACTATCAGTTTTTTGAATTTTAGTAAAAAAATATTGACAAAATATAATTTTACATATATTATGATAACAAATAATAGCAAGGGAGAAATAAATATGAAAAAATTAATATGTTTGTTGGTGATATGTGCTAATTTAGTGGGAGTAGCAGTTAATGTATCGGCGTATTCGGATTATGATACAGAAGAAACAAGATTTTTAAGGATTATGGACATTATGAACGGTTACGAGGACGGAATATTTAAACCTTATAATGTACTTACGCGCTCTGAAGCTATAAGAATAGTTGATGATATGATGGGATTCAGCGATGAAACATCATATACAGAAAAAGAAAATTCAGATTTACCGTTTAGTGACATATCAAAGGATTCGTGGGATTGGAAGTATTGGAATTATGCGTACTGTAACAGTGTGATAAGTGGATTTGAAGATGGTACGGCACGACCTAATGATAATGTAACGTATGCACAATTTGTAAAAATGTTGGTTACATCAATAGGATATGACTTTTATTCAGAGGCAGTTGGAGGATATCCGAATGGTTACTTCAAATATGCTGAAAATTTTAATATTACAGATGA
>USMA01000046.1 GCA_900555765.1 uncultured Collinsella sp. | reverse complement strand
TGCCGGTGCACAACACATCATCGTCAATGAGCGTACCGGCACGAAGGCACCCACGCCACGGGCCATCGGAAGTACAAAGGGGCACGGAAACCCCACGCTCGACCATAAGGCGACGAATCGCGCGAAGATAGTCCTTATCCTCGCAATATGATCCATACTCGTTTTCAACCTGCATCATGATGATATTTCCGCCCTTGTCAATCTGACGCGAGACGAGTATCGGCATGAGATGGTCGTAGTACTGCGCAACGTGAGCAAGAAACTTGGGGTCGCTGCTACGCGGTCTCATATCATGTTGGCGCAGCAGCCATGCTGGCATGCCGCCAAATTCCCATTCTGCGCAAATAAACGGAGAGGGCCGAACAATTGCATACAGACCGAGTGACGCTGCTTCATCAAGAAATGCCGCCAAATCAACTGAACCAGAAAAATCGAAGACGCCAGGCTTTGGCTCATGAAGATTCCACGGTACATACGTTTCGACCGTATTAAACCCAAGAGCCCTAAGGTTATAGAGCGAGTGGTGCCAGTCGCTCGGATGAACACGCATATAGTGAATCGCCCCCGACAAGATGGTGAACGGCTCATCATCGAGTAGGAATTGATTGGTGATCTTAAACGAATGCATGCTACTCCCGATTTTCGTGCTCTACGACGCCGATGCCGGTTCCTCGGCCCTCGGCTAAACGCCTTGCCTATTATGGACGCATTAACGCAATTATGTAGACAGAATCTGAAGTGGTCCGTAAACGGTAGCGAAATGACGATGAACGGCTTTAATAAACAAAATATAAACCCGCTGTTAAATTACTTTTTAACTATAGGTTTCTAACGATTCTATATTTGAAAGGTGGTATGTACCAGCTATCCACTATTTCATACTAGTTACATTATGCTTCAATCGCATTTCTTCAAATGCTTATCTACTTTGGATTCACCTAGATGAGCATTAGAGATCTGTTGCCTTCCTATTTCCAAGACTGAAAATATCCAGAATCGAACCAGACTTTCTTACGGCTGACTCGACGCGTTCGACGACTCGTTAATACAGCAGAGCATTAATGGAGACGGGTTTGTCACTGGGTAGATTGCGAACTTCCATTTTCACGCCAAGCGCTTGCAGCTCTTTAAGGACGGCGATGTCCGTATCGTCTATGGCAACGGCAGGCGTTACAGGGCGCTTGCCCTCCCCTGCCTGTATATGGCCGATGCTGATCCTAGTTATGGGCACCCCGCCCTTAACCAGCGCGAGCGCATCGGCGGGCGACGCCACTATCTCCGCAGCAGGTCAAGAACCAAGTGGACGCCGCGGGCATCGCGTCTCCGATATCAGTGCATTTAAAATGAGAAAAGCCGTCAGAACACTTGCGCGGATTTGCGATGTCCCGTATCAGAGTCAGCCGTTGACGTCCCAGTTGCGTCACCACATGGCCGCCAGCGTAGCTCAGTTGGTAGAGCACCGCTCTCGTAAAGCGGGGGTCACCGGTTCGAGCCCGGTCGCTGGCTCCATTGCACAAGATAGCCGCCTTCGGGCGGCTTTTTTGTTGCCGATTTTGAGTACGTGTGTGCCAATCCAAACATCGCCACGTCGGCAGCTCCCCTATTCAATAACAGAAAACCCCGCCAAACGTGATTCCCCTAGGGAAAGCACGTTTGGCGGGGTCCTAGCGTGGTTTCCCTAGGGGAATCACGCCAACACGCGAACAGCTGCTCAACCGAGCAGCGTGCTACTCCTCCCAGTAAGCGTCTGCAAGCAGCTTAAAGCAGATCTTCTTGACCGGCTGCGCGCCATCGCCCGGGAACTCGAGCGTGGGCATATGAGGCTCGCCGGCAACAAACAGCGCAAACTTGTCGTCAGCAAGATCGCCGGCGATCGAAGCGTCGGAATCGACCAGATCGTAGTCGTCCTTCTCGTCAAACTCCTGGACCAGCGTCAGGCTGCCCGTAGCGACCTTAAAGGCCTCGCGACCCTCGACGTCGATCTGCAGGTCGTGATAGCGCTGATGCGTCTCGTAGTGGGCCTCGGCCTCGGGACGCGTCGTGGGAGCCATGACGTTCGCAAAGACCTTGTCGCCCAGAATCGGATGGCTTCCGACCTCGAGCTGCGCCGGATCGTTCTCCTCGAGCCAGTCGATCAGCGCGTCGAGGCCCTTGAGCATTCCGCGATACTCCTCGATATCGCCCAATGCACCGTAAATCATCTAAATCCCCTTTCGGATCGTTTCTTTGGCGGTTACTCGGTAAACGCGTTACCGACGCTGTTGCCACCCACATACGTCTCGACCAGGGTAAGGTCGGGATTGAACACGACAAAATCGGCATCGCGGCCGGGCATAATGCTGCCACATTTATCCTGGACGTGAGCGGAGCGCGCGGGTACCTCAGTCGCCATGCGAATTGCGATATCGGCGCTCGCAAGACCCCAGTCGACGATGTTCTTGATGCCCTGTGCGAGCGTGAGCACCGAACCGGCGATAGCAGAGCCATCGGCAAGCCAGCAAAGGTTGTCCTTCATAATGACGTCCATGCCGCCGCTGGTGTACTTGCCCTCGGGCATGCCGCCGCAACCCAGGCAATCGGTGATCAGCACCGTGTGCTGCCAGCCCTTGGCCTGCAGCAGCGCCTTAATAGCAGCAGGGTTCACGTGTTTGCCGTCGCAAATGATCTCGGCATAGGTGTTGGGCGTGGTCATAGCAGCCCCGACGACACCGGGCTCACGGTGATGCAGACCGCGCTGGCCGTTGTAGGTATGCGTAAAGCAGCTGGCGCCTGCATTGATGGCGGCGGCACACTCATCATAGGTGGCATCGGAGTGGCCAATGCAGGTCACGACGCCCTTTGCGCTCAGAGCCGCAGCGTAAGCGGCAGCGCCATCGCGCTCGGCCGCCATGGCGCTCTTGACGATACGACCGCCGGCAGCCTCCTGCCACTCGTCAAAAACTTTCTCGGACGGGTCGATCAGATAAGCAGGGTTCTGGGCACCCACATGCTTCATGGTAAAGAACGGACCCTCCAGGTAGATGCCCTGAATACGAGCACCGCAGAACTCAGGTCCGCGCTCTTCGTCCGCCTGTGCAATGGCAGCGCAGGCCTCCTTGATCTGCTCCACGCCGTCGGTAAAGGTCGTAGGCAGCCAGCTGGTGGTACCACGACGAGCGAGCTCGGTCGAGCTGATGTTGATACCCTCGGCATCATTATCGGTCGTGGCATGGTTATAGAAGCCATGAATGTGGGTGTCCACCATGCCCGGCGCAATCCATGTACCCGAATAATCTTTGATCTCGCAAGCGGGCTCATCGGCCTGCCAAGCGCCAAAGACGCCATCTTCGACCATGAGGTAGCCGCCCAGCTGCGGCCCCGCCGGCAAAAAGAACTTGTCGGCCTTGATAGCATACGTGCTCATCTATGCTCCCGTACCCGCAGTGCGTTTTAGGGCGGATCAAAAACCACTGCATTGTTAATTCGAGCGATTGTTCGTTGCCTTCTACCGCTTGGCACATTTTGCACCCGCCGCAAAACACGCCAAGCCGTTTATACCCAATAACTCTAGACTGCGCGGTTGTGGTAGACCTTGTACTTAAACTGGTCGGCACGCGCAACCGAACGCGTATACTCGATAACCTCGTTGCTCATGTCATATGTGGTACGAATCAAATCCAGGACCGGTGCGCCTTCGGCAATCTCGAGCAGACGAGCGTCGGAATGGCGGGCAATACTCGCGTAGAATTCTTCCTCTGCCACACGAACTTTCTCGTGAAAGTCCTGCTCAATCATGTCGTACAGCGACTTGTTCTCGATCATGGGGCGCTTAAGCGCAAAGAACTTGCGGCTTGGCAGATACGTGCACTCAATCATCAGCGGCACACCATCGGCCATACGCAGGCGCTTGATCTTGTACAGACGCTCGCCCAGGCGCGCGTTCATCTCTACGGCAATATTCTTGTCGGCCTCGACCTCGGTAAACTCAAGAATCGTCGTCTTGGGCACACGGCCGATCGCCTTCATCTGCTCGGTAAAGCTATAGGTCTGCGTGAGGTTTGCCGTTTGCAGAGAGCGGTCGCACACCATTGTTCCACGGCCACGCTGACGAACCACCAAGCCCAGGCGCTCAAGCTCCTGCAGGGCAAGACGAACCGTCGTACGCGAGAGCCCATAGCGTTCCGACAGGTCACGCTCAGATGGCAAATAGTCGCCTGGTCGAAGTTCGTGATCGATTTTATCGGTCAGCAAATCGACGAGCTGATCGTACAGAGGTTGTTTGCGCGCTCCCATTGCCATAATGATACCTGCCGGATAAATGACTCGAAATTGGTTGTAACCAGACACCACGTACTATAGCAGTTTTAATGGAATAACAGCAGGTCAACCAGCATATTTCAATATTGTTTGCCGGTTGATAGCCTGCACACTGTAATACCAATTACATCGCTGCATCAAGTATTGAGGTAGCAAAAAGGGCCGCCCCCGCGGAGCGGGACGACCCTTTGTAAGACAGATACGTTTTTGAGGCTTAGAGAAGCTTCTTGAGCTCCTCGGCAACAGCCTGGACCTGCGTGCCGATGATGACCTGGGTAGCACCCTTATCCATCTTCATGACACCCAGAGCGCCAGCCTTCTTGCAGGCAGCCTCGTCGACCAGAGCGGAATCGCCGAGCTCGAAGCGCAGGCGAGTAGCGCAGCAGTCAACGGTCTTGACGTTCTCCTTGCCACCGACGGCAGCGAGAACAGCAGCGGCCAGAGCGGCGAACTTGTCGTCGCCAGCAGCGGCGGAAGTGGAGGTCTCCTCGACATCCTCATCCTCGCGACCAGGGGTCATGAGGTTGAACTTGGTGATGGCGAAGCGGAACACGAGGTAGAAGACCACGAAGGCAGCGATGCCCAGCGGGATGATCATCCAGGTGTTGGCAGCAGCCGGGAGGCTAGAGGAGAACAGGAGGTCGGTAGCACCAGCGGAGAAGCAGAAGCCAGCACGGAAACCAACATAGTAGGTGACGATGGTGAAGATGCCGTACAGGGCAGCGTACACGACGTAGAGCGGGAAGCACAGGAACATGAAGCCGAACTCGAAGGGCTCGGTAACGCCGCAGACGAAGGCGCAGATAGCAGCGGAGACAACCAGGCCGATAGCAGCCTTCTTGTTCTTAGCGGTCTGAACCATAGCCAGGGCAGCACCCGGGATACCGAACATCTTGCAGGGGAAGAAGCCGGACATGTACATACCGAGGCTCCACTTGACGTCAGCGGAGGTCTCGCCAGCCCAGAAGTGGGTCAGATCGCCCAGGCCGATGGTGTCGAACCAGAACACGTTGTTGAGTGCGTGGTGCAGACCAGTCGGGATGAGCAGGCGGTTAAGGATGGCGTAGATGCCAGCGCCGATACCACCCATGGCGGCGATACCCTCACCAAGAGCAACAAGAGCACCGAAGATGAGCGGCCAAGCAAAGAGCAGGACGACGGAGACGACGATGCAGATGACGGCGGTCATGATGGCGACGCAACGCTTGCCGGAGAAGAAGGCCAGCCAGTCGGGAAGACGGGTGTCCTTGAACTTGTTGTAGCAAGTGCCACCGATGATGGCGGACAGGATGCCGATGAAGGAGTTACCGGCGAGCTTGGAGAACGCGATGCCCTCGGTCGTGGCAAGCCAAGCGGGCTGAGCATCGGCGTCCATACCACGAATGGTACCAACAACAGCGGGGTTCAGGAGCTGCTGGATCATCAGGAAGGCGACGAGGCCAGCGGTGCCATCGTGATCGTCGGCAAGGCCGACAGCGGCGCCGACTGCGAACAGCCAGGCCATGTTATCGATAAGAGCGCCGCCTGCCTTGATGAGCAGGAAGCCGGCGGTATAGGCAAAACCGGTAGTGTCACCGGCAGCACCCATGACTGCGGGAGCGAGCAGGTAGCCCACGCCCATAAGAATACCTGCGACGGGAAGCGCCGCGACGGGAAGCATCAGCGCTTTGCCGAGCTTCTGGAGGTACTTCATCCTATGGTATCTCCTCCAACCTTTCTTTCGTTGTTCACCAACGAGTTCCATGTCCGCGCCTTGTGCATACCGGCTTCTCCGCTTGCCGGCATTGGTGCGCAAACTTAGACAACCCAGTCCCTTTTCTCGGGTTGCTGGTATGTACGGTAGCACACACTCAATTCAAACGTCCACCACATTTCGTTCAAATTACTATATCGTAGCCAAACGGTTATTTTTGGCCCGTAAACGCTAATTTACGCAGGTAGATGTGCTGCGTTTCTTTCATTACCAAACTAATTCTTAGCAATTTCCATTCGATTTCATCTCAAAAGTGGTTACTACCAGATGAACAGTGGTACCACATTGTTACTACCAGTTTGGCCGAAATCGTTTTCACTTTACATGAATAAAGTCTCCAAGAATTTGTATATAACCTCTCCCCTACCACCCTCTTCCCCGCCCTTCCCTGCAACGCAAAAAGCCCCCTAGAACGATGTCAGTTCTAGGGGGCTTCATCAGATATTTCGGCTTCGTACTCGAAGGCTCAGGCAATCTTTACGCAAACAAGCCATAGATGCTGATGTTGGCCTTGGCATAGAGGCCGTTAGCATACTCGGTCCACTTGGAGCTGGCGCTCGAAGCCTGCGAAGAGTACTGCTGGTAGGCGGTGTAATAGGCGGTCATGGCCTGCTTATAGGTTGCGCTATCGGCCGTAAAAGCATCGTCGGCGAACGCCTTAGCAAAGGTGCTGTCGGCGTCCTTCCAGGTGCCCTTTGAGCTATCCCACTCATCGCCGGCAAGGTTGATGATGTAGTAGGCGTAGTCCTTGCTCGCGGTCTCCTCGTTGCCGTCAGCAGGCTCGGTCGGAGCGGTCGGCATGCTTGCGGAGCTATCGCCCACCTTCTTCTTGTAGAGCTTCTGCAGCGTCGCGGACTGACGGACGATCTGCTTGGCCTGGTCCTTGGACACGCCGTACTGCGTGGCCATGGTCTTGTAGTCGGAGGTGCCGATGGAATCCTCGGCGTACTGCTTCATTTCCTTGGAAGAGACGGTAATGCCCTCGTCCTCGGCAGCGTCCAGCAGAATCTGGTTGCGCACGTAGGACAGGATAA
>USMA01000045.1 GCA_900555765.1 uncultured Collinsella sp. | reverse complement strand
CTGCACCAGCGCATCGCGGACCTCGGTTGCCTGGCGCTTGGCCTCGCGGTATTCGATGGAGCCGCGCTGATCGATGGTGGAGTCGTTCACGCGTAGGTTGATCTCGGTAAAGTACGGCGTGTTGACATGGATGGTCAGATTAAAGTCGTAATCCAGGTCGTAGCGCGGCGGATTGTAGCTCTCGCGTTCGCCATCTTTGGTCTCGCGATAGATCTCGGTGCGTTGCTCGTCGATATCCATATCGCAGCCGAGTACCTGCGAGAACTCGATGATGTCGGGATTGGCGTCGCGCCAGCGGCTCTGCGAAGTGATGATCAGCAGGCCCGCGTCCTCATCGAGCATAAAATTGGTGCGCCCGGCAGAAAGCAAGCGCGTGGGGATGTACGAAGCCAGGCGCGCGGCGTTGGCCTCGCGGTAGGCGAGTTGCTCACGGATATCGTCCGCGGTGCTGGAGCGATAGCCGTGAAAGTAGGGGGAGAGCTTGCCGGCGCACTCTTTGCACAGGTAGCCCTCATTGATTTTTGTCTTACCTAGAAGTCCCAGCTCGGTACCGCAAATCGCGCACTCTTTCTTCTCGAACATCTTGTCAAAGAAGCCCATGGCTGCCTCCCATCAACAGGTAGCGTGTGTCTCTTTTGATGATGGGGGAGTGTGCGATCCTTCGCGATACCCAGACGGCTCAAGGAGTCTCCACAACTGGGACACATGGCCCATTTTTGACTAGTCATTGGGGACGTTCTTAAACGACTAGTTAGGCGAGGGGTGTGGATTCCCATTCGCCGGTGGGGTGGGGGATATCGTAGGTTCGGTAGCCGCAGTCGTAGGCGCGGGCTTGTGCCTCGCGGATATTCCAGCAGATGTCGCAGGCGCGGTGCGCGTCCGAGCCAAAGGTGATGGGTACTTCGGCGTGGGCGAAGCAACGCAACAGCCCCGTCGAGGGGTAATAGTCGTCGAGGCCCTTGCGCGGTGCGGCGGTCGAGACCTCAATGCGGCGGCCCGTATCGTGGGCGCATTCGGCCATCTGCTGCCAAAACGGTGCGGGGTCAAAGTCGGGCGCAAAGCCTTCCTTCGAAAAGCGCATGACCAGGTCGGGGTGAGCCATCACATCAAAGTTGAGCGGGCTCTCGCAGGCGCGGCACCAGTCGTCGACGTAGCGCTCCCACACGCCGCGTACCCCCAGGTTTTCCCAAACGTGCAGGTTGGTGTCGTCGTCGATCCAACCGCAAAGGGAATCGGGTGTATCGGGGCGAGCGACGTTTTCCGTTCCCGCCGTACCCGCGGCACCGGCCATGATATCGCCTGGGTTGCCAATCCAATGCACACTGCCCAGGCGTACGACGGCGCCCTGGGACCAGCGCTCAACCAAAGGCTCGCAGCCCTCGTACCAATCGCATTCAAAGCCATAGATAAGCTCGAGCTCCGGCGCAATCTGCGCGGCGAGTTTGCGGGCGTCCTCAAAGGCCAGACGATGTGCCGGCAGGTCGCCCTCGACAACCTGCACTTCGCAGTTGGCGTCCATGCTGGCGGGCAGGGCGAGATGGTCGGTCGAGACCATGACGCGGCAACCGGCCGCAGCAGCGGCGCGAACGTTGTCCTCAAACGAGGCATGTCCGTCCGAAAACGAGGTGTGGGTATGGCAATCGACCATCGGGCAAGCAGACATGGCAGCTCCTTTGCGTCAAGCGAATCCGCTCCATTGTAATGGCGCAGCTTTCAACACGCCGGGCACGCCAGGGGTCGAAATCGATTGGAAAGGCTGTGCGGCGCGCGGTGCGGCCTCGCTTGCGCTCTCAAAACATGTACATCAGCCTCAAAAAGCTGCATAAAATGACATGTTTGGAGGCTGACGTACACGTTTGAGTGGAGCGGGCCGGCGTTGGAGCGCGCCAGCACTTGCGCCCAGCAAAAGTCGCATCTATCCCATGACGCCGCCTCTGCGCCGCCCGCGATGTGCTAGCGTTTGGATGAACAAAACGAGCCCGTGCGGAAAGGAGTCGGACCGTATGCCATGCGATAGCACATCCCCGCTGTCCCGCGAGACCGATGCACCCGAAACCATCGTCAAGTTGGAATGCGATATCGACGACGCATCGCCCGAGGTGCTCGCCTACGCTGCCGACCGCCTGCGCGAGGCGGGTGCGCGCGAGGTGCACTGGCTGCCCCTCTACTGCAAAAAAGGCCGCCCCGGTTGGCAGCTGCAGGTGATCTGCTCGCACGAGGATATCGAACGCCTGCAGACGATTATCTTTTTGGAAACCACGACCAACGGCATTCGTCGCCAGGTCATGGAGCGCGTTTGCCTGCCACGCCGCTTTGAGCGCGTAACGACGCCATGGGGCGAGGTATCCGTCAAGGTGGCCACCCTACCCGACGGCAGTGAGCGCGCGGCGCCCGAGTACGAGGACTGCGCCCGCCTTGCCCGCGAGCACAATGTGCCGCTCCAACGCGTGATGCAGGCGGCCCAGAGCGCGGCACTGCGATTTGAGTAACGCGGCTGGTGGCGACATTCTGCGCCCAGCCATATCAACCCCATTCGAGAGGATCTTCCCATGAAATACCTCATCGCCTCTGACATCCACGGCTCGGCATATTGGGCCGAGCGCCTCTGCACCGCTATCGAATCCGAGCAGCCCGACCGCATCGTGCTACTGGGCGACCTGCTCTACCACGGACCGCGTAACGACCTGCCGCGCGATTACGCCCCCAAGCGCGTGATTCCGCTGCTCAACGCCCTGGCCGACCGCATCATCGCGGTGCGCGGCAACTGCGACGCCGAGGTCGACCAGATGGTGCTCGATTTCCCCGTCATGGCCGACTACGCCACCCTGTTCGACGAGACCGGCCGCGAGCTGTTCCTGACGCACGGCCACGTCTTTGGCGCCGGCGTGCACAACAGCGTTGACCACGCGCCCGCGCTGCCCGAGGGCTCCGCGCTCGTCTACGGCCACACGCACATCAAGGTCAACGAGGAAAGCGCCGCGCACCCGGGCCTGTGGCTCTTCAACCCCGGCAGCGTGAGCATCCCCAAGGACGGCTCGCACAGCTACGGCATCTACGAGGGCGGCGCGTTCCGCCACGTGATCCTGGAGGAGGACTAACCATGGCGCAGCATATGGCTCAGCAAAATGCCGAGGGCTCGCGCGATCTGCCCACGCTGATAGACGCGTCGGCCGAGCTGCAGCATCTGGTGCAGACCATCTGGCGTCTGCGTCAGCCCGATGGCTGCCCGTGGGACCGCGAGCAGACGCACCGCAGCATCGGCAAGAACATGATCGAGGAGGCCTACGAGGCGCTCGACTGCATCGAGGCGGACGACGCGGTTCACCTGCGCGAGGAACTGGGTGACGTGCTCATGCAGGTCGTGCTGCATGCGCAGATTGCTGCCGACGCCGGCGAGTTTACGCTGGCCGACGTGGCGCGCGATATCGACGCCAAGCTCATTCGCCGCCACCCGCACGTGTTTGGCGATGCGGATGCCGAGAGCTCCGACGAGGTGCTCAAGATTTGGGACGAGGTCAAGCTTGCCGAGAAAGCCGCCAAGGACAAGGCCGTGGCGGCGGGCGAGGCCGCGCCCGAGGGTCTGCTCGATGGCGTGCCCACGCATCTGCCGGCGTTGATGCAGGCGCAGAAGGTGTCACGCAAGGCGGCCGCCGTAGGCTTTGAGTGGGAGACGGTCCAGGACGTGTGGGACGAGGTTGCCGAGGAGCGTGCCGAGTTTGAGGCCGAGGCTCCCGGCTCGCCCGAGCGCGAGATGGAGTTTGGCGACCTGCTCTTTGCCTTGGTCAACGTCGCGCGCAAAGAGGGGATTGACGCCGAGAGCGCCCTGCGTGCCAGCACAGCAAAGTTCCGCCGCCGCTGGGCCGCGATGGAGCAGATGGCGGCCGATGCTCACGTGGATCTTGCCGAGCTTTCGACCCACGGCCTCAACGACCTGTGGGATGCCGCAAAGGCGGAGGAGTAAGACTGCGGGAACGACGGGCTGACATGCCTCATCGTTCCCGCTAAATTTTTCGAAAATCAAGTGTATCCCTCGGCTAACTTAGGGCATAATGCAAAAAGTGCGACATGGCTAACTTACGGAGGCGCACCGATGGTGCACGGTCAGCCGGTCGCTTGCATCCACTACGTTTCCAAGTGAGAGGGAGACAACATGAGCGATATTTTGGACGTCTACGGTCGCGAGGTACTCGACAGCCGCGGCAATCCCACCGTCGAGGTCGAGGTCGTGCTCGAGGACGGCAGCTTTGGCCGCGCAATGGTGCCTTCGGGTGCTTCGACCGGCGCCTTTGCGGCCTGCGAGCTACGCGATGGCGACAAGGGCCGCTACCTGGGCAAGGGCGTTTCGCAGGCCGTCGAGCACGTCAACAACGAGTGCGCTAACGCCGTCGTGGGCCTCGACGCCTTCGACCAGCGCGCCGTCGATGCCGCGCTGATTGCCGCGGACGGTACCCCCAACAAGACCAAGCTCGGTGCCAACGCCATCCTGGGCGTGTCGCTGGCCGTCGCCCGCGCCGCTGCCGAGTCGGCGGGCCTGTCGCTGTACCAGTACCTGGGCGGCGTCAACGCTCATCTGCTGCCCACGCCCATGATGAACATCCTCAATGGCGGCGTTCATGCCGACAACAACGTTGACTTCCAGGAGTTCATGATCATGCCGGTGGGCGCCCCGAGCTTTGCCGAGGGCCTGCGTTGGTGCGCCGAGGTCTACCACACCCTCAAGGGCGTGCTGCACGAGGCCGGCCTGGGCGGCGGCGTGGGCGACGAGGGCGGCTTTGCCCCCAACCTTAAGACCAATGCCGAGCCGTTCGAGTACATCACCAAGGCCGTGGAAAAGGCCGGCTTTAAGCCCGGCGTCGACTTCATGTACGCCATGGACCCGGCCTCGACCGAGTTCTACATCGCCGAGACCGGCATGTACGAGCTCAAGGGCGAGGGCGTGGAGTACACGAGCGCCCAGATGGTTGATTACTGGGAGAAGCTCGACGACACCTATCCCATCAACTCCATCGAGGACGGTATGGCCGAGGAAGACTGGGACGGCTGGGTCGAGCTTACCCGCCGCATTGGCAATAAGGTGCAGCTGGTGGGCGACGACCTGTTCGTCACCAACACCGAGCGCCTCAAGAAGGGCATCGAGCTGGGTGCCGCCAACGCGATCCTGGTCAAGGTCAACCAGATCGGCACGCTCACCGAGTCGCTCGAGGCCATCGAGACCGCCAAGGAGGCCGGTTACGCCTGCATCGTGAGCCACCGCTCCGGCGAGACCGAGGACTCCACGATCGCCGACCTGGTCGTGGGCGTTAACGCCGGCCAGATCAAGTCGGGCGCCCCGTGCCGCAGCGACCGCATCCCCAAGTGCAACCAGCATATCCGCATGAACCTTCAAACACTCGTCCAGCCGTTCCATAAGCAGCCGCTTTGCATCTTGTTCTATCAAAATCACCCCTTTCGCTCCGGCATAGTCAGCGTACAGTTCACTTCATTACCCCATACATCCCAGCCGGGTGTCTTTTGTCTTGCAAACAGCTCCACTCTGGGCTGATCGCCCATGAGTTTTACGATCTTATCCCGCACCTCGTCCGGTTTCTTGCTGTGCTGCTCAATATGGGAGATCACAAACTGGTGGATTCCCGCACATTGGCGTTTCGGCCGGCCTCTGGTTGCCAGCAGGCAGACCTCCGCGTTTGAGCGGGTCCAAAAGCCCATGCCATAAAACCAGCTATCCGCTTTCCGGTTCTGTTTGAGCCATAGAAAAGCCAGCGTTTTATATTTGAATCCCCAGGCGTCGATCACCCGGAAGGCTTCATTGAGCTGCGGGAAGGTCGCCCACAGAAAAAGGGCGCTGTCTTTTGCGGCAAGCTCCGATACCGGCAGGGCACAGATTTCTTCAATGCTCATCGTGGGATAATGGTTTTCCGCAACGCCGCTTCCATGTTTCCTGTCATAGTGCCAGGGCGGATCGGCATAGATAATGCCGTACTGTTGCGTTTCCGGCATTAGCGAGCCTGCTCATTCTTAGATGGGGCAGGTTTAGTCGGCTGTTCTTTGACCTTACCGGCATTTTCCTTCAATGCACCGGTCAGGGAAGGCTTTTCCGCAGCTCCCTTTGTTGCTTCAAGAGTCGCCTGCAAATTTTCAATAGCCTGCCCGTACCCATCAATCAGGGCGTCGTTAAGCTGCTTGCGGAACTCTGCCGTAACCGGCCAGCAGACATCTTTCCAGTTGCCGCCCTTATCCTGGGTTGCGGGCATATTGACATACAGCCCCTTTTCACTGGAACAGATACGGAAACCGTCAATCTTAAAGCATCCGCCAATCGTAACATTGGCAAACGCCAGCAGGTTTCCCATTGGAGCAAGCGGACGCACGCGGACATCCAGCTTCATGCCGTTTGCCATTTCCGGCGTCTGTGTCTCCGGCACCATTTTTTCTGTATTGGTTTTACTCATATATAAAATCCTCCTTTTTAGAATTGGTTTTGTTCATGCTATCTTGCATTAAATATGGATTTGAATATCCATGGGTAGATATTACACAGTTTGAATTTGAGACGTTTATTACGCTTAATAAAGATATGAGGATTGGAAAAATCTGTGATAAAGTGCTGGAAGAACATCATATGTCACCGGAAGTAATCCGGTTTGCAGATATGAGAACTGCACATAAACTGGTTAAAAAGGGATATGGAATCTGTATCTGTGGAAGTCTTGGAATGCAGAACCACAGAGATCAGTTTGATATCTATTCTTTTGGAAATAAGAAAATTATCTGGGAATTTGTGGCGGCGTACCGGGTTGGAAGCTATCGGACAGAACCATTACAATATCTGACACAGTTGTATCAGAAAGCGGCAGACCAGAAGAAAAGTGGTCAATCATATGAATAACTATAAGGAATAAGAAAGATAACTTTCCGTTATTTGAAAAGCGAAAGGGTAATTTCTATAATAAGCTCATGAAGTTTGCAGACTGAATGAGCTTTTTTGATGGGAGGAAAGCAATGAAAATTGAAACATTATCAATCGATCAGAAAGATGAGAAGGCTGTTTTAAAGACTTATATTCTGGATGATTATCCGAAATATTATCAACAGCAGAAA
>USMA01000044.1 GCA_900555765.1 uncultured Collinsella sp. | reverse complement strand
TGACTATCGGCCCGGTTCAACGCATCGATGAACTCGCCGACCTGCTCCATTTGCAGCCACAGGTTCGCGCGCAGCATGATCAGATCGTCCAGACGAGAACCCATCATGCGGCCATACGCCGCAAGCACCGCATTGCGGTGATCTTCGTCAAGCTTGCCGAAAATCCACGCGAGATCGCGTGCCGGATCGTTGACCTGCATGTTCTGCCAGTTCGTCACCGCGGTGATGGTCGCGCTGGAAAACAGCACGTCGCCATCCGAGAACCCGCCATGCACCGGGCAGGTGACGAACGACCACAGGCCCTCCGTCTCGATGATCCGGCCCCAGCTCGACGTGATTTCCGGCGGCACATGGCCCGCCTGCCGCAGCCGCTTGATCCAGGCGGTCAGCTGGGCGCGAATCTGCCCGGTGGAGAATACCGGATACGATTCGGCCTGCAGGAAATTCGGCCGCAGCCGGTGAATGGCGCCGATGGCCGTGCCCATCGCCGCGCAATCATCCAAAGTAAGCAGATCGAGGGGTCTTGCGACGCCAGCGTTGTGCGCCGCCACCAAAAGCTATCGGCAATATCGCCGTCCGTACGGACGTCCATCAGCGCCCCGCCCCTCTCTCAAAAACAAAAACCACCACAAAGGGACAGGCACCTTTGTGGCGGTCTTCCCTCGTGGTGGTTCTAAGTGTAAAGCCTTCTACGACCGGCAGCCGCTAGACAAACAGCACGTGCGCGAGCAGGGCACACACGCACACCACTCCAAATACCAGCGCCACGACCGAAATCACACGATCGGCCATGTCCATGTTGGCCCGATTCGTAAAGAACCGATCTTCGGCTGCGTCGACACGCGCCTCACGCATCATTTCGACCACCGCCTCACGGCCATCGAGCGCCTTTGTATCCATGTTTACCTCCCCGGCCTCATGCTTATCCATCAAAACCAACTCCGTGTAGCCGCCGACGTCTACGGCCGCTCGTTGGGAGCCAGACGTTGCATCTTGTTCACGGCCTTGAACTTGGTGAACAGCGGCACGTACTCAAAGCTCACGTTGGAGTTCTCCAGGCCATACCAGCGCGCGGGTGTGCCGGCGGCGCGGCGGATGATGTACTTGAGCGTGATGGCCGTGCGCTCGCTGGGCTCCACATCGCTTTCGGGCGCCAGAAGCTTACGGATCAGGACGAACTTGAACGTGCCGATGTTACCCGGATCCTTGTAGACCGAGTAGTCATGCGTCTGCGGCGGCAGCTCGCCGGTGGCAGCCAGGTCCTGAACAACCTGACGCAGGTAGGCATTGACGCGCTGGTTGATCTTGTAGCCCAGGTACAGATGCACGCGGAACACGTAGTCGGTGCCGAACGTCTCGACCGAATAGGCAAAGGTGTGCGGTTCGTCCATGGTCTCGACGTTCACAAACCACCAGGCGCGGGCGCGCTTGGGATGCTTGTCCAAGATCGAATAGACGATATCGCGGTCGATGTAGTCGGTATGGGTGTCCTTGGTCAGGTACACGATGTTGTCGCTTATGCGCTCGTAACGGTCGTCGTCGCGCAGGCGCTTGAGCTGCGGCAGGTAGCTGCGCAGCGGCAGCAGCGTAAACTGGCGCTGCTCGACCGCCGTGCCGTTGTACCAGCACACCATAATGCCCATGATGAGTGCAGCCATGAGGATGGTGAAGTAGCCGCCGTGGAAGAACTTGGTGAGCGAGCTCACGAAGAAGAAGCCTTCGAGCAAAAGGAAGAAGGCCGCGAAGATCCACGGAGCAACCTTGAGCTTGCGCTCCTCATGCAGGTAGAAGAAGAGCAGCAGCGTGGTGCACATCATAGTCAGCGTAATGGCAAGGCCGTAGGCGGCTTCCATATGCGCCGAGTTCTGGAACAGCAGCACCACGATGACGCAGCCGACAAGCATGACGTTGTTGACCATGGGGATGTAGAGCTGGCCTTTGGTCTCGGCAGGGTAGAAGACCTGCATGTGCGGCATGAGATCCAGACGGCTGGCCTCGGACACCAGCGAAAACGCGCCGGTGATTAGCGCCTGCGAGGCTATGATGGCCGCGACGGTGGAAAGGCCTACGGCAAACGGGCGCAGGCCCGGGGCGAGCATCTGGTAGAACGGGTTGAGGTCGGCAATGCCCATGAGCTCGGGGTTGGCAGCGTTGTTCATAAGCCAAGCGCCCTGGCCCATATAGGAAAGCAGCAGGCAGCACTTAACGAACGGCCAGGTGGCGTAGATATTGCCGCGGCCGACGTGGCCCATGTCGGAGTAGAGCGCCTCGGCACCGGTGGTGGCGAGGAAGCAGCTGCCCAGAATCATGATGCCCGCGTGGTTGTTGGGGCTCAGCAAAAAGGCGATGCCACGCACCGGGTTGAGGCACAGCAGCACGGCGGGGTGCTGGAAGACAAAGAACAGACCCGTGCCGCCCAGGAACAGGAACCACAGCGTCATGATGGGGCCAAAGGCGTGACCGATCTTGGCCGTACCGATGCGCTGTACCAAGAAGAGCACGATGATGATGGCGAGCGTAATGGCGACGACGCGGCCCTGGTCATCGCCCAGCACGGCATGGACCGCCGGGATGGTGCGCAGGCCCTCGATGGCCGTGGTAACGGTACCGGCCGGCGTCAGGATGCCGTCGGCGAGCAGCGCGGCGCCACCCAGCATGGCGGGGATGATAAGCCACTTGCCGCAGCGCTTGACCAGACTGTACAGGGCAAAGATGCCGCCCTCACCATGGTTATCGGCGCGCAGCGAGATGAGCACATACTTGATGGTGGTCAGCAGCGTGACCGTCCACACGACAAGGGAGAGCGCGCCGAGTACGAACTCCTCCGTCACGCTTCCGATACCGCCGTTGCCGGCAACGAGCGCCTTGGTTACATACATAGGGCTGGTGCCGATATCGACGTACACCACGCCTAGCGTGACGAGCATCGCCGAGATGCTCACAGGAATCGCAGCGTGTGAGGCTGCCTCCTTGGCCTTCTGTTCCATAAGCCGGTTTCCTCCCAACTTTAACGTTCGAAGGGATTATAGGTAATCGGCCCATGTTTTAATGCACTGTTTTCCCAGCTAGATAAAGATTTATACAGTCTTTAGACTACCGCGGCGATATGGAATGTGACAAAGGGACCGTCCCCTTGTCACATTCGTCATTTTCCGAGCCAATTTTTGAACCACCACTCCATGGAGCGGCTCATCTCGGCCATAAAGGGGCTCGTGTGCTTGCGGGTGTAGATATCCACGACGCGCTCCCCCACCTCGCGGGCATGCGGACGGAACATCGCGTCCATCTCGGCCACCTGCGCGTCCATGGTCGCGGCATCCGCACGGCAGTAGCGCTCCTCGTGCACCAGGTTCACCACGGGGTGCGCGATTGCCGGACGCTCCTTACGGGGCGTGCCGATGATGAGCATCGATAGCGGCATGGTATAGGGCGGCAGATCGAGCAGCTCGACAACTTCAACGGCGTACACGACGATAACACAGATGAAGCCGCTCCCCAGCCCCAGGGCCTCGGCGGCAACCACGGCGTTTTGCGCGGCGAGCACGGCGTCCTGGGCCGCGATGGCAAAGTCGCCCAAACCCGGCGCGCGGCGGGGCGCCTTACCCGTACGCTCGACAAACTCGGGCTCAAAGCAGCCCACGTGCTCAAACAGATCGATCCACTTGGCATAATCGACCACAAATATTAGTGCCCAGGGCGCCTTGGCGATCATGGGCTGGTGGTCGCACAGGTCGGCCAGGCGATCGAGCGTAGCCTGCTCGCGGATGCTCACGATGGAATACATCATCATGGCGCCTGCCGACGGCGCACGGCTCGCCGCATGCAAAATCGCCGCCCGCTGCTCGTCGGTCACCGCCACGGGACGGTCGTCGTCATCACGCGCAAAGGCACGCGTAGACGAGCGATGCTCCAAGATGTCCAGCACCGCATTGCCCGTAGTCTCGACCGGATAGCCGTACGTATCCACAGCCTTGGTGCAAACCTGCTCGCTCATAGCCCCATCCCTGCCATTTCTTTAAGAAGCCTTTACGTTTCCGTGTAATTCCCGTCCATTATCGCGCAGGTCGCCACTACATTGCGCCACACCGCCACACGTGCGCGTTAATATGGCTGGTTGTTGTGCGCAGCCACCAATTGCAGCGCATATCTTGGTAACAATCGGGTAAACCCCCGCTTTCGTAGGTTTTAGTTTGTGAGGAGTCTCAGCATGTTCGCTGCCGCCATCTCGCTCGTCGGTCTTGCGGCGACCGTCTACCTTGTCTTGCGCGAGGCCAAGGCCATTCGCGCACAGTCGGGCACCGTTGCCAAAAGCGCTCTTGGGTGGAGCGTCGCCTTCGGCCTGTTCCAGGTCTTTTTGACCATTTGGGGCGCCATTGGCCTCGTCGCCCAAAACGAGCCGCTCGCCTTTGTGATGCTCATCCTGACCAACGTCATCCTCACCGGCTGCGCTTGGGCCAGCATCGCACGCGACCGCATCGCCCCGCGCGTCTTTGCGTTCGCCGCGCCCGACGCCCCCGCCCCCACCGGCAAGCTCGCCCGCCTGCGCGGCGCCTTTGTGGGCAAACCGCTCGTCGCCGCCGTCCTGTGCCTGCTGCTCGCCGGCGTCTTTGCGCTGCTGGGCATGGAGGTATCGTCCAACCACGACTTTACCTGGGTCTACCCCCTGTGCATCCTGCTCGAGTGGGCCATCATCACCGCACTCATGACCGGCCTGTTCTTCCTGTTCCAGCGCCACGGCGCAGCTCCCGCGGTCCTGGCCTTTGCCCTCTTTGTCCTGGGCATTGCCGAGTTCTTCGTCATCACGTTTAAATCCATGCCCATCCAGCCGGGCGACCTTTCGGCCATCTCCACCGCCGCCGCGGTCGCCGGCACCGGCTACACCTTCTCGATCTCACTGTTCTGCGTGCTGTCCATGGGCTTTACCGCCATCGCCATGCTGCTGTGCGAGTACGCCGGCCTGGTGGCACCGCACCGTCAGAAGGGCGCCGCCAACGCCAAGCGCATGCTGCTCACCAACCTGCTCGTCGCCGTGCTGTGCCTGGGCGGTGTGACCGCACACGTCACGCTCATCGACTACTACAACACCCTCGGCATCACCGTCTACACCTGGCGCCCGCTCGAGAGCTACTGGCGCGAGGGCTACCTGCCCGCTTTCATTAGCGCAGCGCAGTCCATCAAGCCGCCCAAACCCGCCGACTACTCCGTCGACGATGCCAAGGCCACGCTCAAAAAGTACGTCAAGGCCTACGACAAGTCCGACGCGGCCAAGAGCGACGAGCGCGCCGCCGCAAAGGAGCAGTTCGACAGCGAGAAGCCCACGGTCATCGCCATCATGAACGAGACCTTCTCGGATCTGTCGATCTACCAGAACATGCGCGCCGGCTACGAGGGTCCGCAGTACTTTAAGAACCTGTCCGACTGCCTCAGCCGCGGCAAGCTCTATGTGAGCGCCTACGGCGGCGGTACCGCCAATACCGAGTTTGAGTTTATGACCGGCAACTCCATGGCCAACCTGGGCTCGGGCGTGTACCCCTACACCATCTACAACATGGAGACGACCGGGAACTTAGCCGAGCAGTTCAAGTCGCTCGGATATTCCACCACGGCTATGCACCCCAACCACGCCACCAACTGGAACCGCGAGAACGTCTACAAGGACTTTGGCTTTGACCAGTTCCTGTCCATCAACGATTTCCAGGGTGCCGATACCCTACGCGGCATGGTGACCGACCAGGCTACCTACGACAAGATTCTTGAGCTGCTCGACCAGAACGCCGATCCGCAGTTTATCTTCGACGTGACCATGCAGAACCACTCGGGCTACGATACGGGCCTGCTGCCGGTCGACAAGCAGATGCACCTGAATATCGACACGACCGATCTGGACGCCAAGACCGTCGAGGACGGCACGCTCTCCGATGTCGACGAGTATGTCTCGTGCATCGAGCAGTCCGACCAGGCGCTTCGCTACTTCCTCAACGCCCTGAGCAAGCTCGACCGCAAGGTGGTCGTGGTGTTCTGGGGCGATCACCAGCCGTTCTTCCCGTCCAAGTTCAATGACAAGTGGTTTACCGACGAGGACGACGCCACCCACCAGGAACGTCTGTGGCAGACCGACTACATCATCTGGGCCAACTACGACGTTGCCGGCTGCGACCAGACGAGCGAGGTCGACGACCTGTCCACCAACTACCTGTCCACGCAGCTGATGCAGCTGATCGGCGCACCGCTGACCGACTATCAGAAGGCGCACATGACGCTGCGCGAGTCGCTGCCCGCCATCAACTCGGTGGGCTACGAGGACGCCAGCCTGCGCTGGGCGCTCTCCTCCAACGTCACCGGCGACGACGCCGCTGCCGCAGCCGCCACCAAGGCGCGCGAGGATTACGCCAAGATGCAGTACTACGAGATGTTCCGCGACGGCAAGAACGTCTACACCGAGCATTTCCAGACCGAGGCCAACGAAACCGACCCCAACCTGGCACCGGGTACAACCAAGATCAAGTAGCTGCTAGCTGCTGAGCCACAACTGAAACGTCTGTCCAGGCGGAGGCATATAAGGTTCCCTGCTCGGACAGTCCTGCGCAAGACGAAGGCCACGTCATGTGGCCTTCTTTGTTTGCGGAAAGTGTGTCCCGGAATTCTTGTCTGGAATGGGATGCAGTTTCCGCTTGGGACCCGATTGGGAAAGTGCGTCCCGGTCTGGGCGCGCAAACTGGGATGGATTTTCCGGATGAGGGCTTGACGGAAAATGTGTCCCGTTCCGGGCGCTAATTGTGGGATGCAGTTTCCGCTTGCGGAGTCTCCACTCAACAGAAAACCCGGGTGGCCTGTTTTTTGGCTACCCGGGTTTTTGGGTTGTCGATATGTTCGACTGGCTACTAGTGGGTCTTGCGGCGCTTGATCAGCATGATGAGGGCTATCACTACGAGCGTTGCTCCCGCTGCTGCTGCGGTGGCGACTAGGGCGAATGTTTGGTCGCCGGTGTTTGCGAGGTCCTTCGCTGTGGTCGTAGTCTTGACCTTGGTGTCGGTCTTAGCTCCGTTGTCGGACTTGGGCTTGTCCGGGGTCGTCGGGGTCTCAGGAGTCTCGGGGTCCTTTGAGTCTTCAGAATCGGTTGGGCCGGCGGTGTTTACCAGCGTATGGTCCAG
>USMA01000043.1 GCA_900555765.1 uncultured Collinsella sp. | reverse complement strand
GCGGCAAATACGATAGGAACACCAACATGAAGCGCATCCTTCTCATCGCCACGGGCGGCACCATCGCATCGACCGAGGACGGCAACGGCCTCTCCCCCGCCCTGACCGGTGAGGAGCTCGCCCAGAGCGTCCCCGAGATCTCGGGCCTCTGCGAGCTCGACGTCGTGCAGCCCATGAACATCGACAGCACCAATATGCGCCCGAGCGACTGGATGCGTATCCGCGACGTCATCGTCGAGGGTTATGCCGACCACGACGGCTTCGTGATTCTGCACGGCACCGACACCATGAGCTATACCGCGGCAGCACTTTCCTACCTGATTCAGGACAGCCCCAAGCCCATCGTACTCACCGGCTCGCAAAAGCCCATGGGCAACCCCTTTACCGACGCCAAGCTCAACCTGTACCAGAGCCTGCTCTATGCGCTCGACGAGCACTCGCACGACGTCTCGATTGTGTTTGGCGGCGTCGCCATTGCCGGTACGCGCGCCCGCAAGCAGCGCACCATGAGCTTTAACGCGTTCATTAGCGTCAACTATCCGCCCATTGCCTACATTCGCAACGACCGCATCGTGCGCAATGGGCTCCACGGCACCCATCAGGGCGAAAACCCGGTGCGTTTCTACGACAGCATCGACCCGCGCGTGTTTGTCCTTAAGCTTACGCCCGGTGTAAACCCGGGCATCCTCGATGCCCTTGCCGATAGCTACGATGCTGTAATCCTTGAGACTTTTGGCATTGGCGGTATTCCCGAGTTTGGCGAGTCCGGCGAGTCATTCCAGGAGGCGATTTTCCGCTGGGTCGATTCGGGCCGCACTGTCGTTATGACCACGCAGGTCCCCGAAGAGGGCCTCGATCTGGGCGTTTATGAGGTCGGCCGCGCTTACGCCGATCATCCGGGCATTCTGCGCGGCGATGATATGACCACCGAGCCGCTCGTGGCCAAGACCATGTGGGCACTCGGCCAGTCACGCGATGCCGCCGAAATCCAGCGCCTGTTCTACAGCCAAGTCAACCACGATCGCGTCCCGATGGCGTAATCCCTAAGGCAGCTCCACTTATTGCAGCCTTAAACGACAGGTGGTCCCCCTAGGGCCGTGCAAATATCGGAGTATTCTGCAATTTTACCTCCGGAGGCATAGAATCGGCCGATTGTTAGACGTACTTTTAGGACGAAGGGTCCGTCTAGTAAATATTTATTCCTCATTTTTATTTAGCGTGTGGATTATCTACTGTCAAAAAGGCAAAGCCAGCCGCTCGAGCTACCATCTACGGCCGAACTGGTGCTGAATACTCGCGATTTTGTACATCGCAACCAGGGGGACCCGCCCAAAGAGCGTCAAATACAGCGGGGGAACGCCCTATTCGATACCCTCGAGAAGCTCTGACACCGTCATGCCGAGTGCGGGCGCGATCTTATATAGATCCTTGAGCGTGAAATTTGCCGTCCCATCTTCGATTCGGTCGAGGTTGGGTCGGCTGATTCCTGTCGCCACACAAAAATCAACCTTGGAGATACCAAGGTCCCTGCGTGTCTCTTCGACCCGCCTACCAAGAATCTGTTTCGCACGTTCGTCCATGCAGCCGAGTTTGAAATGGAGCCGAACATAAACGTAAACTATAGTTTACGTTTTGCCGAATACACAGGAGTTTTCTATGTCGGGTTCTTCGGTCCGCATGTACCGAGCCACGCTTCGCACAAACAGCGCACCGCCCAAGCTCGTCGTCGTTGAAGCAGAATGCCTTTCGCCCGATGAGCGCACAGCATTTGCATTGCTATCAAGTCGCGTCGTCGCCGTTCTGGTCCCTTGCCCGGCGCAAGGTGAACTTGCCATTCAATGCCAAACGCACGGCTGCTCGCTCAATCAGGCTGCCGTTATCGCAACCAGCCAACGCGGCCTGCCGCTCCTTTTAGAAGCCGGCATAGCACTCGCCCTTCGCGGCGCCGGATACGAAAACAAGGCCGCCGCCGACATGGTCTTTAAACCACGATCGAGCGGCGGCCTCGCAGCAGCCATCGAATATGCTTGCAGGCTCGTTGCCTAAAAGGACAAGCTAGAAACCAAAGCCAAAGCCCGTTCCGGTAATCGCCGAGTACATAAAGTAAACGTTGATCACGTTGAGGAACACACCCGTGATGCAACCGTTGCGCAGGTAGCGTTCGCACACGATGCGCGCCATGGCGGCAGAGTCCTCATTGTTCTTTGCCTGGCGTCCCGCCGTAAAGTACGTCGCTACGCTCAGCAGCAGGTTGAGCACCGGCAGCGCCAGCAACTCGTAGCTCTTGCCCCAGCGCGTCACCTCGCCGGCGGCATTAAACTTCGTTGCCACCTCGGGACCAATGTTGGGGATAACACACGCTGCGACCACCAGCGGAATCACCGCAAGCACCAGCAGCGCAATACCCATGTAGCCAGCTTTTTTGCCGTATTTAAACATATGCGTCGCCCTTACACGTTAAAGCGGAAGTGCACGACGTCGCCATCGGCCATGACATAGTCCTTGCCCTCAATACGCAGTTTGCCGGCGGCCTTGGCGCCCTGCTCACCGCCGAGCTCGATGTAGTCGTCATAGCCAATGACCTCGGCCTTAATAAAGCCGCGCTCAAAATCGGTGTGGATGACGCCGGCAGCCTGCGGGGCGGTCGCGCCCTGGCGAACCGTCCAGGCCTTGACCTCCATCTCGCCAGCCGTAAAGAACGACTGCAGGCCGAGCAGCTTGTAGGCCGCCTGCGCGAGCACGTCCAGACCGGGCTGCTCCAAGCCCAGGCTCTCCAGGTAGTCGGCGGCGTCCTCGGGATCGAGCTCGGAAAGCTCGGCCTCGATCTTGGCGCAGATGGGCAACGGCTTGACACCGTCGATGGGCGCCAGGTCCTCGTTGAGCATGTCCTCGTCCACGTTGGCCACATACAAGATAGGCTTCATAGTGAGCAGGAACAGGCCCTTTGCAGCGGCGCGCTCCTCGTCGGTCATCTCCATGGACGCGGCGCGCTTACCCTCGTTGAGCCAGGCAAGCAGGCGCTTGGCGACCTCAAACTTGGGCATGAGCTCCTTGTCGCGCTTGGCCTCCTTCTCGAGCTTGGGCAGTTGCTTCTCGAGCGTGCCCATGTCGGCCAGGATGAGCTCGGTCATGATGGTGTCGGCATCGCCGGCGGGATCGACGAACTCGCCCGTGCGGCCCACCTCACGCATGACGTTGGGGTCCTTAAAGTAGCGCACGACCTCGCAGATGGCATCGGTCTCGCGAATGTTGGCCAGGAACTGGTTGCCCAGGCCCTCGCCCTCGTTGGCGCCCTTCACCAGACCCGCGATGTCGACAAACTCGACCGTAGCCGGCACAATGCGGCCGGGGTTGACGATGTCGGCGAGCTTTTGCAGGCGGCTATCGGGCACATCGACGATGCCCACGTTGGGGTCGATCGTGGCAAACGGGTAGTTGGCGGCAAGGCCGGTCTTTTTGGTAAGCGCGGTGAACAGCGTCGACTTGCCCACGTTGGGCAGGCCCACGATACCGATGGAAAGGGACACGACAGCTCCTTTTGGTACAGGTACTTCAAACTGCATAAGTATAGCGCCGCCGCAGCATCCGGGCGAATCCGGACACCGCGGCGGCGCAAATGAAGCAGAGATGCGTAAGAGTTCGAGACAGCAGTCCTTACTTAAGCTCGGGCCAGAAATCCTTGTTGGCCTCGATGAGCTCGTCCAGGATCTGCTTAGCAACGCTCGCCGAAGGAATGGTCTTGGAGAGCGTGAGTGCCTGCCAGAGCTTCTGGTAGCTGCCCTCGACCCAAGCCTGGACAACGAGCTTCTCGACGGAAACCTGCTGCTCCATCAGGCCCTTCTGGAACTGCGGAATCGGGCCCTGGCAGATCTTCTCAAAGCCGTTGGAACCGACGATGCAAGGCACCTCGACCATGGCCGTCGGGTCGAAGTTGGGCACAGCGCCATCGTTGGGGACGATCAGCAGGAAGCGCTCGAGCGTGTTCTCGGCCAGTGCGCAGGCTAGGGCGACGATGTAGTTGGCATGTACATCTGGCGCAAAGCCGCCGTCTTTAGCCGTACCCTTGGCGATGATGTCGCGGCAAGCGCCAAAGACCTTCTTCTCGCGGCCGTCCATAACCTCATTGGCGCGAGTGTAGTTGGGGTCAGACGTCTCGACGACATAGTCCGGGTACAGGTAGTACTTGAGGTAGGTGTTGGGAATCGTCTCGGGATCGACAGCATAGACATCCTTGGCCTTGCCGAAGGTGTGAATCCAGCTCTCCTCGACGTGCTGCTCCTTACCGGCCTCGTGCTCAATGCCGTCCAGGTAGCCGTTCTTTGCCATGTGCTCCTTGATCTGCGGCATGAGGTCGTTACCCTCCTTGTCGTAGATCTTGCTCCACCAACCAAAGTGGTTGAGGCCGTAGTAGCTATACTGCAGCTCGCGACGATCCTTGATGCCGCACATACGGCTCATCTTATCCATAAGGTCGATCGGCATGTCGCAGATGTTGATGATGCGGCTGTTGGGGCGCAGCACGCGGCAGGCCTCGGCAACAATAGCTGCGGGGTTGGAGTAGTTGAGCATCCAGGCGTTGGGGCTGTACTTCTCCATGTAGTCGAGGATCTCGATGACACCACCGATGGAGCGCATGCCGTAGGCGATACCGCCGGCACCGCAGGTCTCTTGGCCAACGCAGCCGTACTTGAGAGGAATCTTCTCGTCGAGCTCACGCATGGCGTACAGGCCAACGCGGATGTGAGCAAGCACGAAGTCGGTCCCGGTGAATGCGGTCTCGGGGTCGGTGGTATAGCTAAACTCAACCTCGGGGGCGTTCTCGTGGAAGTAGATCTCGCAGGCCTTTGCCACGATCTCCTGGCGCTCGGCGTTGTTGTCGTAGAAGGTCACCTTGTTGACCGGGAAGCGGTCGCGCTCCTCAAGCAGCATCAGGGCAATGCCCGGAGTGAAGGTAGAGCCACCGCCGGCAATGGTCACGGCATAGTTTTTCTTGGACATGATGTCCTCCTCATTCTGGCCGCTTGCTCAATCCATCACCGCACGCGGCCTGTACGGTTTGGAATTGTTACCTAGAAGTGGAGTTTTTTATCTCTAGAATCGGCCTTGCGGTGCATACCGGCTCTGCAAGGCCGATTGTTTCGATGGACGATGGTTTACAGAAGACTCTCGAACTTCAGAAGACTCTCGAACTTCTCGCGAACCTGCGGGACGGTAAGGCCGATGATGACCTGGATTGACTGACCTTGGACCACCAAGCCATGCGTACCGATCGCCTTGAAGGAAGCCTCGGGTGCAACGACGCTCTTGTCCTTGACGTTAACGCGCAGACGGGTAGCGCAGTTAGTTACATCGATGATGTTATCCGTGCCACCGAGCAGATCGAGGATGTTCTCGGCAAGCACCAAGCGCTCATCATCTTTACTCTGGGCGACCGATTTGCCAGCAGCAGCACCGCCCTGCTTTTGCTTGTAGTCGGCCTTGGACTTGAGCTCGACCTCAACATCGTCATCCTCGCGACCGGGGGTCTTAAAGTCGAACTTGACGATCAGGAAACGGAAGACCACGACCCAAAGGGCGGTAAAGCACAGACCGACAAGGATGGAGATGGCGTACTGCAGACCGTGTGCGGCCCAAAGGGGCAGCCAGTCCCACGAGAGCATCGAGATGATGCCGCCGTCGAAGATGCCCACGACGCCAAGGAGGTTTTGAGCCATGCAGCCGAGCGCTCCGAGCACGCAGTGGACGACGAACAGGCCGGGCGCGATGAACAGGAAGGTGAAGTCAAGCGGCTCGGTGATACCGCAAAGCATAGCGGTAAGGGTGACCGGGATCAGCAGAGCCTTGACGCGCTGCTTGCGCTCGGGTTTGGCGGTCATATAAAACGCAATGGCGACGCCAAGCGAGCCGAAGACCTTAGTCCAACCAGGGCAGGTATAGGCAGCCGAGGGAGCGGCATCCTTAAGAGCAATGCTCGGATCGGCAGCCAGTTGGGGCAGGATGTTGGCCCAAGCAGCAAAGATGCCGCCGTTGACCGCCGCGTTGTCGTAATAGAACGGCGTATAGATAAAGTGGTGCAGGCCTGTAGGGATCAGCACGCGCTCGAAGAAAGCAAAGACACCCACGCCAAACGTACCGGCGGAAAGGATGAATCCCTGGAAGGCGGAGATAGCAGCCTGAACATGCGGCCACACCAGGCAGGCGATAAGAGCGACCGGAACCATAACGAAGAAACCGATCATATAGATGAACACGGAGCCCGAGAACACGCCCAGCCACTCAGGAAGTTCGGTGTCGAAGAACTTATTATGCAGCATCGTGGCGATACCAGAGATAATGAGCGCGCCCATGATGCCCATATCAAGCGTTTTGATGCTTGCGATAGTGGCAAGACCAGTACCGCTGCCCGCCTCGACAGAGTAGTCGACCCCAAAGACAGGGCCCCACTGCCCCAAGATTGTGCTTACAAAGTAGTTGAAGGTAAGGTAGATGGCCAAAGCCTCCATGCAGCAGCGAGCGTTCTGCTTGTTCGCGAGCGAGATTGGCAACGCTACGCAAAACAGCAACGGCATCTGGTTAAAGAGCGTCCAACCACCCTGGAGCAGCACATTCCAGCAATCAAACCAAAGATGGCCCGCAGTGGCCATCTCGCCAAAAATCGCCTCGGTGGTGAACAACGTACCCAGGCCGACGACGATTCCGGAAAATGCGAAAAGAATTGCAGGCGTGTACATTGCACCGCCGAAACGTTGTATCTTTTGCATCATGACGGGGAATCCCCCTCTCTTCATTCGGAGCGCTGCGGTTTTGGCTTCACTCGAGACCGCAGACGCGCCGTTTGCGTGTACCTCGTGCAATAGGACGGGTGGGCCCGCTTCCCTGACTTCTTGCGCTTCTATTTTTATCATATCACTTATCTAGACAAGTTAGCATAAATACTGCGGTCGGTAAACGGTTGATTATTGGCCGTAAACGGTATATGTCCAGTATTTCGCCTGTTAAATCTGACATAGCTGATGGCTGCATTTCATTTTTCTTTTCTACTTGTCTAGATGTGCTTGTCTATATCTATAGACATGCCTATACTTCATTACAACATTCACCGCCACGTTAAGGAGTCACCATGAAAAGCGCGGTCTTCTATGGAAAGCACGACCTCAGAGTCGAGGAATCGGCAAAGCCGGCCGTGGGCAGGCGCGACGTTCT
>USMA01000042.1 GCA_900555765.1 uncultured Collinsella sp. | reverse complement strand
AGGTGATGTCCAGCCGCGTGGCAGCCGCTCATGGCGAAGCCCCCGGCACCGTGCTGGCCACACAGCCCCTGACCGTAGCCTGCGGCGAGGGTGCTATCCAACTGCTGGTAGTCGTGCCAGAGGGAAAAAAGCCCATGGACGGCACTGCCTTTGCAGCGGGTCTGCGCCTGAAAACGGGGGATAGTCTCTGATGGCCGCAAATCCGCGTGCGGCGGCAGTCGCCTCACTGGTACGGCAGGAGCAGGACGGTTTTTCCAATCTGGTGCTGGACGCAGAGCTCAAGCGCCAGAAGCTGGAAGGCCGGGATAAGGCTTTTGCAAGTGCCATTTTCTACACTGTGCTGGAGCATCGCGGCACGCTGGACTATATTCTGGAGCAGTTTCTGCCCAAGGGTCTGGCAAAACTGGATGCACCCGTGCGGGAAATCTTACGCGCCGCGCTGGCACAGGCACGCTATATGCAGGTGCCTGTCTCTGCTGCGGTGAACGAGGCAGTCAAGCTGACCCGCACCTTTAAAAAATCCAGCGCCTCCGGCCTTGTCAATGCCGTGCTGCGCACGGCAGTGCGCGAGCCGGAGAAGGCCGCATTCCCGAGCGGGAAGGGCCATGCGACGGAACACCTCGCCCTCGGCACCACGGAAGCGGTAGCTCGCCTGCTGCGCATCGCCTACGGTGCACAGTGCGCGCTCCCCCGCGCCCGTCAGGTAACGGATCAAATCGACCTGCATCTGGTCGGTATCCTGGAACTCATCGATCATGACCATCTTAAAGCGACCCTCATAGGCCGCTCGAATAGCCGGGTAGTCGCGCAGCGCCTCGTACGCCATACGCAGTAGGTCGTTGTTATCGAGCGCGGACTGGCCGGCCTTCAGCGCGCGATACTCAGCCTCCACGGAACGGGCCAGGCCCACCAGCGCATCGAGCGCGGGACCACCGCAGGCCAGCACGATATTGATAAACGCATCGGCAGCCTCGGCCTTGAGCAGCTCCACCTGTTCCTTAGGAAACGCCTTGCTCGCCCGAGGCATGCTGCACGACATCATGAGTCGCGCCACATCCTCCATGGTTTTGCCGCTCGCCTCAAACGCGTCGATGGCATCGAGTGCCACCTGCGCTTTCTCGGTCGCGGCCTTGCTCGCACCCAACGCCGCGCGATAGGCGTCGGCGAGTGCCGAGGTATCGGCCTGGCCGCGCGCCACGCACACATCGTCCATGCCGCCCGGCAGCTGGCTCGATAGCTCCAGCAGGTCGCGCACCAGACCTTTGATGGTGGTACCGGCGCCAAACGGCCCGCCCTCGCCCGCCATGGGATACCAAGCGTAGAGGGCCTTAAGCGAGGCGGCGAGCTCAGGCGCGGCATCGGGCGCCGTCGCGCGCCCCAGCACATGCTCGACAGCCTGATCCATAAGCTCATCGGTATCGGTAAGCACCGTGAACTCGGGATCGATGCCCAGCTCCAACGCATGCGCGCGCAGGATGCGCGAACACATACCGTGAATGGTCGAGATCCAAGCGTCGTCGACGGTCAGGGCCTCCTCGTCCATACCCTCTTCGATAAGCGCGCGACGCACGCGGTCGCGAATCTCGGCCGCGGCATCTTTGGTGAAGGTAATGGCGAGCACCTGGTCCAGATGCTCAACGAACGGACCGGATTCGGGCGAGAGCGCGTAGACGATGCGGCGCGTGAGGGTAAAGGTCTTGCCCGAACCGGCACCCGCCGAGACAAACAGCGGACGGTCGAGCGTTTTGACGATCTGCAGCTGTTGCGGCATCAAAGTCGAAAGATCCATGGTCTACACGTCCCTCCTTACAAACGTTCCTTCGTGGTTATACGAGCAGCGCGCATGCGCGGCCTGAGCCGACATCGGGTCGACGGCGGCAACGTCGCCTGCCTCGAGTTCGTGCAGGCGCTCGGCGATGCCGGCCTCCACGCGATCGAGCAGGGCGTCGAAGTCCATGCTGCCACCCTCGCCGGGAAAGCCCTTCTTAAGCCCCGGGATGCGGCCGTCACCACGCTCCTCCTCGAGCAGCTCGGCACTCGCGGCGCCGCGCAGCGCCGGTTTGCCGCCCTTGGTCGAAAAATAGAGCGCCGCACGGGCATCCAGATCCAGCGCCCGGCGCATGGCCTGCGCATAGATAAGCGTCTGGGTATGGGGCGGCAGCCACCGCGGGTCGTCGATGGCGGCCTCGCCCGATTCCTCGTCGCGCACCGTGGGGTCGGCGAGTTTAAACTCCTCAACGCCCGTGCGATGCTTGTAGTCGATTACCACGGCGCGATTCTCGGCATCCACATCCACGCGGTCGATGCGCCCGCCGAGCGGCCAGCCGGCATACTCGACCTGGAGCTCGTTGAACGCAAACTCCAGGTAGCGCGGCGCGAAGGGCGCGAGCGCCTCGGACTCGTAGGCAAGAACGCCCTCCAGCTGCGGCAAAATCTCGGCCACCTGGCGCTCCTCCACCGGGGAGAGCGGCACGAGCGGGCCCTCGGTACCGCGCTTGCCCGCATGCTCGGCCAAGGTCTCGTCAAAGACCTCGCGCAGCAGCTCCTTCGCGCGTGGCAGATTCATGGGTGTCACGCGCTCCATGCCCTCCTGGGGCAGACGGGCATGCAAGTGTTCCAGCACGTCGTGGACAAAGTTGCCCTTCTCCATATTGCCAAAGCCAGCGTCGATCGACTGGGGCTTCACGCGGTACGAGACGAACCAGCATAGCGGGCAGGTCGAATAGGCCTCGATCTGCGAGGCAGACGTCCGGCGCGGCACCAGCGGCGCATCCTCGCCCTCGCCATCGCGACGACGCAGGACCAGATACGGAATGGCTTCATCGCTCAGATGCTGGGGGGCTTCGCAGGTCACGCGCTCGCGCCTAAGACCTTCGCCTGCCGCGGGATCGAAGTCCCTTACGATATCGCCCTCACCCACACACTTCGCCTTGTCGGCGCCAACGGCCTTAGCGTCGTCAGCGGCCTTGTCGGCGTCAGCGGCCTTAGCATCGTTAGCGGCCTCGGCATGCGCCCGCAACTCGGTCCACACGGCCGCCGGATAGCACTCGCGCGCCTGACGATCGTGGGTCACACGGGCGAGCGTAACCGGACCACGCGACGCTTGTATCGCGCGGCCAAAGCGTGCGCGCAGCAAGGCCGCAGGCTCAAGCGTCACGTCCTCGCGACCGAGGCTCGCCGTCAGCGTGGTCAGCGGCCCCTCTTCGTGTGAGAGCGGATAGCTGTCCAGATCGACATCGGCAAACAGCACGGCATCGTAGCTGCCGGGGCGCAGAGCCGCCGCATCGGCAAGCGAAGCAAAGCGAACCTGGGCGCGTGGCGCACGGTCAACCTCGTAGGTCTCGTAATCGTAGGCGGCGCTACGCTTGTCCACCTTGGTTCGAATGTCATCGAGCACGGGCACGGTCGCGGCCTGCGACACGTTGAGCGCACGGGCGTCATTCATAAGGATGTCGATGACGTGGCGCAGCAGGGCCACCTCCGCCTGGCGACGGGCCTGACCGTCGAGACCGCCAAGTGCGCGATCGGGCAGTGCCTCGGCAACGGCAAGCATGGCCTTGAGCGCCGTCACGGGTTTGTCGCGCCACAGCGCCTGGAACACGTCCGAGATCACGCACGGCACGCTCTTAAACCAGTTCTCGTCGCTCGCCGCTTTACGCGCGCCCCTCACCTGGCCCTGCACGCTCTGCAGCAGGCTCTTGACGCCCGCAGTGGTCTTGCTGCGCGACAGTCGCATATTCTTGTCGAACGTGCGCGCGCTGGCGGCGTCGGCACCCGAAAGCGGGCTGTAAATCCAGTCGGTAAGCTCCGGAGCGGGCCACCACTCAGTCTTAGAAGCTGCCCCTTCGTCGGCGGCCTTCATACGCTCGATCAGGTTGGCGAGCGCCGTGAACTGCCTGCCCGCAATGGATTGGGAAAACGCCGTGAACTCGGCCGTCTCGGCAGCAACGTGGCGCGCCGCCAAACGAGCGGCAAGCTCGCCGAACAGCTGGGGTGCCCGGGCGGACACCACGAGTACGCGCACGGGATCGACGGGTGCGGAGGCGGCATCGTTGACCTTGGACTCCTTGCGCGCTTTCACCATCTTATCGATGACGTCCGCATAGACACGGGCACGGGCATGGGGCCCGGCGACTTCCACAAAGGCAGGACGTACGACGGACTTTGGAGCAATCGCGGGAGCGCCGGCATCCTCGTCCAGCGGCGCGATCTCAAACAGCACACCGCGGACATCAAATGCCGCGGCAAGCTCCTCGCGCATCGCCGCTTGCTCGCGGGCAAGCAGCACGACAACCTCTCCCCCGTTGTTTGCCACGGCGGACAGCAGCTCGAGCAGGCTATACGTAAATGACGTGACGCCGCGCACGCAAACGGCGCGGGCGCACCCCGGCAGGTTGTCGGCCAAAGCGCCGGCCATAAAGTCAGCCGCCTCGCAGGGCTCGACCATATCTCGACGGTCCAAACCGCGCGCATAGGCGCACAAAAGTTCAAACACGCGAGCCTCGGCGTCGCTTCTGGGCTTGGGCTTGCAAACGTTGTCGCAGCAACGCTCGGCACCTGTCCCTGCCACACCCGGCAGCACATCGCGAGCCATACGCGCGAGCATACGCACCGTGCCCTGGCTGCGCGAAAGCGGCTGCAGGTCGGCGTCGTCGAGACGCGCTACCATGTCCGAAAACAGCATCTGGCGCTGCAGGTTGTCGACGAAACCGCGCCCGTCGCCCAAAAGCTCCCAAAGCGAGCGAAGCCACGATGTAGGCGTCTTGTAGTCAATACCCAGCGAAACGCCGGCTTCCGCCGCATCATGACGGCACAGGTCGAGCTCGGCAAACGTTGGCGCCAGCAGCACGGCACGCCCGTGGCGGGCAATAAGGTCGGCAAGCAGCGCCGCCTCGGCATCGCTCAAATCCGCGCCGGCGTTGGTGGTATAGATTCGAACAGGCATGGTCCTCCACTCAAACCGTTCGCAATATTCAATGCTTCCATCCTACCCGCCCACGCGGACAGATTGCTACCTCAGCTCCATGTTTTGGTGCAAAGCAACCTGACCCCAACGCACCAGCCGATTGCGGGCATATAAAAACCGCCCCCGAAGGGACGGTTCTGCACAATTCGTTTGTTGTCGCTGGCCTACTCGCCATCCTCCAGCTTGATGAGGATCTTGCGATAGCCGCCGTACTCGCCGTTCAGCGCCTTTGAAACGCGGCTCACCGTAGTGGACGAAGCGCCGGTGCGGGCCTGAACCTCAACATAAGGCTCGCCCTCATCCAGATAGCGCGCTACCTGCAGACGTTGCGAAAGATCGCAGATCTCGCGCGGCGTGCAGATATCGGTCAAAAACGCTTGGATATCCTTCTCGTCATCCAAAAGACTAAATGCGTGGACCAGCTGCTTGACATCAGGCTTGTCAAACATGTTCTCGATATTCCTCGATCACCGCCAAACCCGCCATAAGGCATCGAAGTTGATACTGACATCGGGCATCGTTCGCCCGTTCTATGCAATAGGGCAACGCCTGTGGCTTTTGCCCGTAGCAGTTTAGCACACCACCAAACTAAAGCGACAAAACTCTCTGCCAGCGGCGCGTTTTCTAGGACGAACGCCGTTTTGAAACCGAATGCGCACGCAAGCTCCACGAATATCTGAGACAATGGGCGCCCAAACAGAGCCGTGCCCGAGCATCTGTCCGAGTTGCAAAGGCATGTGCCTCTCACGCTCCCTCACCATGCCATGCGCAAGAAAGGATTCACACCATGCGCTTTATGCTCAACTGGCTTTTGACCTCAATCGCCATCGCGATCGCAACGTTTCTCGTCCCCGGCATTCAGCCCTTCGGCATGGCCGACGCCTGGGTCTGCTTTGCCTTCGTGGGACTGTTCCTGAACATCGTCGATTCGCTCGTCAAGCCGTTCCTGACGGTTATCTCGCTGCCGCTCACGATCATTACGCTGGGTATTTTTCAGCTCGTAGTCAACAGCTTTATGCTCGAGCTGGCCAGCTATCTGTCGGTCAATCTGCTGGGCGCGGGCATCTCCATCGCCAGCTTTGGATCGGCCTTTATGGGCAGCATCCTGGTGTCCATCATGCGCAGCATCCTCGACAGCATCGCCGAGGGCTAAAACGGCCATTCCGGCCGCGCCCGTCTCAACAGCCCAAAACGAAGGCCGCCCATCACAAAAATGGGCGGCCTTCTTATTTGCCAAGTCTCAAAGGGCGAGAGAATCTGCCATTTCCACCCCGTCCCCAAATGGCAGGTGGGCTAGATCACGTAGTCGTAGCCTTCGTTGGGAGCGACAAGTTGATCGAGCGTCACACCGTCGAGGTAGTCGTTGATAAGCTTGTCCAGGTTCTTCCACACGTCGAGCGTGGGGCACTCGTCAGAGCGCGAACAACCCTTGCAGTCGCCATCCAGGCAGGCGACCGGCGCCAGGCTGCCCTCGGTCAGGCGCAAGATCTCGCCCACCGTGTACTGCTCGGGCGGGCGCGTGAGCACATAGCCGCCGCCCTTGCCGCGCATGCCCGAGAGCATGTTGGCGCGCACGAGCGTAGCCAGAATATTCTCGAGGTACTTCTCCGAAATACCCTGACGCGCCGCAATCTCTTTAAGCGGGATACGGCCTGTCGCCTGGTGCTCGGCCAGGTCGACCATAACGCGCAGGGCATATCTGCCCTTTGTGGAAACCAACATATATATAGCTGCCTTTCGGTCTTTTAATTCGTAGAAATTCTAGCCGAAAAATTGGTTTTGAAAATACCTATTCCCGTCAAGATGGTTAATCGACTCGTAATAATCTTCTATTTCCTATTGCGTTACTAGGCTTTGGTGTCTACTATGCTTGCCAACAGCAAAACGAACAACCTATAAGGTTTGTGGGTTTCGCTGCCACACACACCGTAAAACCACACGGTATCCAGTCATTTGAACACTTTGGAGGTTCACCATGAGCAATGTTTACACGTCCATCGATCAGCTTATCGGCCACACCCCGCTTCTGGAGCTCACCCACTTCGAGGCCGACGAGGACCTCAAGGCCCGTGTGCTCGTCAAATTGGAATACTTCAACCCCGCCGGGTCCGTCAAAGCCCGCGTCGCCAAGAACATGATTGACGAGGCCGAGAAGGCCGGCAAGCTCGTGCGCGGTGGCGACTACACCATCATCGAGCCCACGAGTGGCAACACCGGCGTCGGCATCGCCTCGGTGGCGGCGGCCCGCTGCTACAAGTTGATCATCACTATGCCCGAGACCATGTCCGTCGAGCGCCGCAAGCTCATGCAGGCATACGGCGCACAGCTCGTGCTCACCGACGGCTCCAAAGGCATGAAGGGCGCCATCGCCAAGGCCGAGGAGCTGCAGAAGGAGCCCCCCAACAGCATCATCGCCGGCCAGTTTGAGAACCCCGCCAACCCCGCCAACCACACC
>USMA01000041.1 GCA_900555765.1 uncultured Collinsella sp. | reverse complement strand
TCCCCGTCTATTACGAATGTGACTCGGACCAAGGCGTCCTCGACATTCAAAAGGAAGCAAAGGACGCCCTGCTTGCAAGCTGGGATACCGTTGAGGACAGCAAGGAAGCGATCGAAGATTATTGCCTCGAAAGAGACGGCGATCAGATCGAGAGTCCCATTACGAACATTTTTAGATACGTTATTCCGACCAGCATTGTGGCACTTCGAAGCGACGATGCTCGCAAAGCGGCGCTCATGTGCAACTATCGCTTTGACCCCGAACATGGGCTTGCTGCGGTATTTGAAAACGAAAAACTTACAGCCGTCGTCCCCCAAGACGAGCTCTAGGTCGATCATACGCAGACAGAAATACAAAAACCGAGGCCGCTCCAGCACACACCGGAGCGGCCTCGACCTCTTTTACGTATGTTCAGCGAGGTAGCTAAAATAGCCCCGTCCCAAATTAGCTACCCCAGTCCCTTTCTAAGTTGCGGTGAAATACGGGCTGTTTGCCGGGTTTATTGGGCCCAGCAGTCCGTATTCCGCCGCAACTGATGAGGGGACGTGATTAGGCGACGGGCTTGGCGCGACGGATGGCTGGGAACATCACCGTGATGGCGAGAATGACGCCCACGACGGCAATCGCCCCGCCCGCGAAGCCGATCCAAGCGATACCGGGACCCGAAACCACGGCGCCGCCGATTGCGGTGCCCGTGCCGATACCCAGATTGAACAGACCCGAGAAGATCGACATGGCGACAGCCGACGAATCCGCGGGCGTGTACTTGATGAGCTCGGCCTGAAACGCCACGTTAAAGGCCGTGGCGCAGCAACCCCACAGTGCGCAGACGGCAAGCACCAACACGAGCGCCGAGGCTGCGGGGGCCATAAGCAGCAGAGCCACCGGCACGCCGGAGAGCGTAATAGCCAAGAACGGGAAGCGATGCCCGTCGAACAGGCGGCCAACCAGCCAGCTTCCGAGCAGCCCAGAGCAGCCAAACGCCGTCAGCGTCATGGTGATGGCGCCCGCATCGACGTGCGCGACCTGCGCCAGGAAGGGCTCGATATAGCTGTAGCTTGCGTAATAGCCGGTCGCCATGAACACCGTGACCACATAGAGCGCGATGAGGAACGGGTTCTTGAGCAGCTCGGGCAGCTGCTTGAGCGTAAAACGCTCGCCCGCTGGCATGGTGGGGAACACCGTGGCCTGGTAGACAACCGCGACAGAAGACAGCGCCCCGCCCACGGCAAACGTCATACGCCAGCCCACGGCCAGGCCAATGGCGCGGCCGAGCGGCAGGCCGAAGATCTGTGCGATGGAAGAGCCCGTGGCGATCATGCTGATGGCGAGCGCCCCGTGGCGTGTGTCAACCAGGCGCGACGCCATAATCGAAGCGACCGACCAGAACACGGCGTGCGCGCAGGCAACCACCAGGCGCGCGCAAACCAGGATGGGATAGGTCGGTGCCAAGGCGGACAGGAACTGGCCCAGCGAGAACACGGCAAGCACGCCCAGCAGCATCCGCTTGAACTCGAAACGCGAGGCGAACACCATGAGCGGCAGCGACAGCAGCATGACGCCCCAGGCGTAGACCGAGATCATGATGCCCGCCTGGGCCTCGGTGAGCGAGAACGACGCGGCGATATCAGTCAAAAGGCCGATGGGCATAAACTCCGACGTGTTGAACACGAACGCACAGCAGGTGAGCCCGACGAGCGGGAGCCACTGCCTGAGCGTGATGCCGTCTTGCCTTGCCTGACTCATATATAACGTCTCCAATCATTTTGAGTGGAGGCGATTATATAGCAACGGCCCCGCATCCGTCAGCAACAAATGCAGGGCCGAAAACAATTCGATACACAAAGGTTGCGCCGTCAATAAATAACTAAGCCAGCCCCAGCAATATGCCCGCCGAATGCACGACAAACGCCACGATCCAGGCGACCGTCACTTGAAACGCGAACACGGCCACGGCATAGCGCGCACCCAGCTCACTCTTGACGGCGCCGATTGCCGCCACGCAAGGCGGGTACAGCAGTGTAAAGACCAGGAATACGTAAGCGGTAAACGGCGAAAACATGGTCGACAGTGCCGCGGGCGACGTTGCACCCAAAAGCACGGTGAGGGTCGAGATGACGCTCTCCTTGGCGATAAGTCCGGTGACGAGCGCCGTGGATGCACGCCAGTCGCCAAAGCCGAGTGGGGCCAACACCGGCGCGATAATGCTACCCAGACCGGCAAGCAGGCTTTGCGACTGATCGGCGACCACATTAAAGCGGATGTCGAACGTCTGAAGGAACCAGATGACCACGGTAGCGGCAAAGATAATGGTAAAGGCCTTGGTAATAAAGTCCTTGGCCTTATCCCATGCCAGCATCACCGTCGTCTTGACGCTCGGCAGGCGGTAATTGGGAAGCTCCATGATAAACGGCACCGGGTCGCCCTTAAATGCCGTACGGTTGAGCACCAAAGCCGCGATGCAGCCGACCACGATACCGATCAGATAGAGCGAGACCATGGCGGGAACCGTCGCCTGCGGGAAAAACGCCCCGCACAGCAAGCCGTAAACCGGCAACTTGGCTGAGCAGCTCATAAACGGCGTGAGCATGACCGTCATCTTGCGGTCGTGCTCGGATGGGAGCGTACGGGTCGACATGATAGCCGGCACGGTGCAGCCAAAACCGACGAGCATGGGCACGAAGCTGCGGCCCGACAGGCCAAAGCGACGCAGCACTTTATCCATGACAAAGGCAACACGCGCCATGTAGCCGGAGTCTTCCAGAATGGAGAGGAACAAGAAGAGCACGACGATAATCGGCAGGAAGGTCAGCACGCTGCCCACGCCCGTAAGCACGCCGTCGACAGCCAGCGAGCGCACCACGTCGTTGGTGCCGAACGCCTTGAGACCCGCATCGGCCGAGGCGATGATGGCAGCGATGCCGTCCTCCATGAGTCCCTGCAACGCCGCACCGATCACGCCAAACGTCAGCCAAAAGACGAGGCCCATGATCACCAGAAACGCCGGAATGGCCGTGTAGCGACCCGTCAGGATGCGGTCGATCTTGACGGAGCGCACGTGCTCGCGGCTCTCGTGCGGCTTGACGACGCAACGCCCGCACACGTCGCCGATAAAGCTAAAGCGCATATCGGCCAGCGCGGACAGGCGGTCGGTGCCGGCCTCGCCCTCCATCTGGGTAATGATGTGCTCGATAGCGTCGAGCTCATTGCGATCCAGGTGAAGCGCCTCGGTCACCAGCTCGTCGCCCTCAACCAGCTTGGTCGCCGCAAAGCGCACCGGGATGTGCGCCGTCACGGCATGGTCCTCGATCAGGTTAGCAATACCGTGGATGCAGCGATGCAGTGCACCGCTGTCCGAGCCATCGGGTGCGCAGAAGTCCAGGCGGCCGGGACGCTCGCGGAACCGCGCCACATGCAACGCGTGATCCACCAGCTCGCCGATGCCCTCGTTGCGGGCGGCGCTAATGGGGACAACCGGCACGCCCAACAGGCTCTCGAGCAGGTTGACGTCCACGGCGCCGCCGTTGGCCGTCACCTCGTCCATCATGTTGAGCGCGATGACCATGGGGCGATCGAGTTCCATAAGCTGCAGCGTCAGGTACAGATTGCGCTCGATGTTGGTGGCATCGATGATGTCGATAATGGCGTCGGGATGCTCATCCAGGATAAACTGACGGCTCACGATCTCCTCGCCCGTATACGGCGACAGCGAATAAATACCGGGCAGGTCGGTAACGCTTGCCTCGGGGTGGTTTCGAATGGTGCCATCTTTGCGGTCGACCGTCACGCCGGGAAAGTTACCGACATGCTGGTTGGAGCCCGTCAGCTGGTTGAACAGCGTGGTCTTGCCGCAGTTTTGGTTACCGGCGAGGGCAAAATGCAGCGGCGCGCCCTCAGGCACGGCCGTTTTTGCCGCACGGGGCGAATACGTCCCCTCGCCGAGTGCCGGATGCTCCGTCGTGCCAATTGCGGCGTTGGCGCGCGGACCCGTATCGGTGTCGTGCACATCCACGAGCTCAATGCGTGCGGCATCGTCCTTGCGTAGCGTCAACTCGTAGCCACGCAGGCGGATCTCGAGCGGGTCGCCCATAGGGGCGTACTTCATCATGGTGACTTCGGTGCCCGGCGTTAGGCCCATGTCCAAAATATGCTGTCGAAGCGCCTGATCGTCGGATGTCACCGATGCGACAACGGCGTCCTTTCCAATCTCGAGCGTGTCGAGTCTCACGTCCGTGTTCCTCCCCCGGCGCCCACAGGGCGTTGTATTTATGTTCACCATGGCTAACCGTTTGCCATGGCTAACCAATTTTAAGCTTACATGATAGCGTGAACACACAACGACGTTCAATCAGCTAATTGGCGCAATGGGGACAGGCAGGAGAGCTCAGGGCCATAGTTTCCCGATGAGGCCTCTCGGGGAAACTACATCCCAGAATTCCGGCTCGAAACGGGACGCGCTTTCCCAGTCGAGGCCCTATGGGAAACCGTGTCCCACCTTGAAGGGCGAGACTGGGACGCAGTTTCCGGGCGGGGCATCAAAAACGAAGTTGCGGTGGAATAGTTCCTGGATGGGCTGGTTGATGCCCCAGATAGGAACTATTTCACCGCAAGTTATTGAAGGGCTGGGATGCCGGGACTCTTACAGATGGCGCTCCAGGAAGCGGAAGGCTAGGCGAATCCAAGGGCGGACCGCCACCTGCTTGTCCTCGTTGTCGACCGCGGTGTTGGCGTTGCCGAGCGAAAGGCCGTGACCACCCTGGTCAAAGACGTGCATCTCGCATGCAACGCCCTCCTCGGCCATGCGCTGCGCAAACGGGTAGACCTGCGCGATCGGTGCCGTCTTGTCGTCGGACACGCCCCACACAAAGGTCGGTGGCATCTGACGCGAAACATGCGTGGTGGGGCAGATGTCGGCCAGATGCTCGTCAGTTGCCTCGCCGCCCGTCACCATCGACAGGTAGTCGTTGAGCAAATCGCGCCCCGTCTTGCCGCCCGTCTTGGGCACACGCAAGTCAATGCGCGGATCGCGCGTCTGCATGTCGCGCACATAGGCAAAGTCGAGCAATGGATAACCCAGCACCACGGCATCGGGACGAATGTCGTCCGGACGCGCCCCGGCAAGTGCCGCGAAGGGGCCGGTCTTCCACTGTGTTGCCAGCGAGGCGCAAATCATGCCGCCAGCAGAAAAGCCCACGACGCACACGCGCTTGGGGTCGACATGCCACTCGTCGGCATTCGCGCGCACCGTGGCGACCATCTTGGCAAGATCTGCCTGGGGGTGCGGAACGCTCACGTCACCCGTAGAACTCGTGACATAGTTGGGCACAGAGGCCTGGTAGCCGCGGTCCAAAAACGCAAACGCCACCGGATCCTGCTCGTGCGGAGCGATATGCGTAAACCCGCCTCCGCCGCAGATAATCACCGCGGGGCGGCGGCAATTGGGCTAGTCGGGGAGCGGCTCGGCGCCCAAATACGTAAACGTCGCCGGATATTCCTCGGTCGGTTCCTCGCCCCACAGCGCATGGTTCTCGACAATCATATGTGCTCCCTTCGCGCAAATTATGCGCCCTTGTTTTTCGCCTTCAAGCGTACCCCACTTGAACCCGTGGCGCAGAAACACTCCGGCAATTAGTTTCCCTTCAACTGATATATCACATAATCCCAGTTCAGAGGTATCGTTGAGCAGCGTAGACCAAGCCGCGAAACACATGTGAAACGTTTCCGGCAAACCAAACGCGCGATATGCGCCTATTTAAGTTGGAGGCAACTATGGGTCTGCTCGATTCGCTTAAGTCCACCTTCACCTCGACCGGCGAGGCGTCCGTTCCGCCCGCAGCAAGCTTCGCTACCCGCGAAGGCGTCATCTATGCCCCCGTCAACGGCGTGCTCGTCAACCTGAACGAGGTTCCCGACGAGACGATCGCCTCGGGCATGCTTGGCCAGGGCTATGGCATCGAGCCCATTACCGGCACCATCTATGCGCCCGCCAACGGCCGCATCGGTGCCACCACTGTCACCAACCACTCCATCGGCATGATCACCGAGGACGGTCTTCGCGTGTTCATCCATGTTGGCCTGGGCACCGTGGAAATGAACGGCAAGGGTTTTGCCCGCTTTGTCGAGATGGGCGATGTGGTCAAGGCAGGCCAGCCGCTCATCAGCTTCGACCGCGAGGCCATTAAGGCCGCTGGTCACGAGGACATCGTGACCGTCATCGTCTCCGAGCTCGATCGTCTTAAGAGCATCGACCATGTCGGCGAGTCCGGCACGCTTATCGGCGGCAACCCGCTCGTTAAGCTTGGCGACCCGCTGCTGGTAGCCAAGACCAAGTAGCCAGGCCCCGCGCCACACAGCCAAAAAGCACCTCGTCAAGCGCCCGCGACCATTTGGCCGCGGGCGCTTTTCGTTTGAAAAACCATCCCGCCAATGCCTTATCTGTATAGCCCAAATGAGCCGAGCTGCTAGAATATTGAACTGTATGGATAACTATCATTCAACCGTTATGGGAGGATACGTGAACCGCACCAAAATCGCGCAGCTCTATGCCGATGCCGAGTCGCTCGGCGGCCAGACCGTCACCGTCGCCGGCTGGGTCAAGTCCGTCCGCGACATGAAGAACTTTGGCTTTGTTACGCTCAACGACGGCAGCTGCTTCCGCGACCTGCAGGTCGTCATGAACCGCGAGGCACTCGACAACTACGACGAGATCGCCCATCAAAACGTCTCGGCCGCACTCATTTGCACCGGCACCGTCAAGCTGACCCCCGATGCGCCCCAGCCTTTCGAGCTTTCTGCCACCTCCATCGAGGTCGAGGGCGTCAGTGCCCCGGATTACCCACTGCAGAAGAAGCGCGCAACCGTCGAGTTCCTGCGCACCCAGCAGCACCTGCGCCCGCGCACCAACCTGTTCCGCGCCGTGTTCCGCATCCGCTCTGTCGCGGCTGCCGCCATCCACCGCTTCTTCCAGGAGCAGGGCTTTGTCTACGTCAACACCCCCATCATCACCACGAGTGACTGCGAGGGCGCCGGCGAGATGTTCCGCGTGACTACGCTCGACCCCAAAAATCCGCCCCTCACCGAGTCCGGCGAGGTCGACTGGAGCCAGGACTTCTTTGGCAAGCATGCAAGCCTCACCGTGTCCGGCCAGCTCAATGCCGAGAACTTTGCCATGGCCTTTGGCGACGTGTACACCTTTGGCCCCACCTTCCGCGCCGAAAACTCCAACACCACGCGCCACGCCGCCGAGTTTTGGATGATCGAGCCCGAGATGGCCTTTGCCGACCTTAACGACTATATGGACAACGCCGAGGCCATGCTCAAGTACGTCCTTAAGGACGTTATGGCCACCTGCCCCGACGAGCTCAACATGCTCAACAAGTTTGTGGACAAGGGTCTGCTCGAGCGCCTGGACCATGTCGCCAACTCCGACTTTGCCCGCGTTACCTACACCGAGGCCGTCGAGATCCTGGAGCAGGCAGTCGCTGCTGGCCACCAGTTTGATTACCCCGTCAGCTGGGGCATCGACCTGCAGACCGAGCACGAGCGCTTCCTGACCGAGGAGCACTTTACGCGCCCGC
>USMA01000040.1 GCA_900555765.1 uncultured Collinsella sp. | reverse complement strand
TATCCGGAATCCGGAACGAGTACTTATCGGCACCGTGCAGCTTTATTTCCGACAGCGCCGTTTCCAGCTCCGTCAGGCTGCGGTCGGTCTTGACCTCGATGCACACCGGAATGTACCTGTGCAGCCATACATTCGCGCCGAATCCGCGCTGGCGCAGCTCGTACATCAGCGCCATGCACGCCCTTGTGCCCAGGAACGGGAACACAGTATACAGTGTCGGCGTTATCTGCACCACTTTCCCTCCCGGGAATCCCGGGGCGGAATCCGCTATGCGCTCGGAGATAACGGACGATGTGGAAAGCGCCGCATTCCGGCATGCGCGGCGGATATCGTTCAGGCGCTTCTTCGCGGCTTCGTCAAGGAACGCGTATTCCTCGTCGCTGCGGAGGACTTCCTGTATTTTCTTCATCACTTTCGTGTGGACGTATTCGTTACCCGTATCCTGCCACATGTTCGCGGATATTCCGGGAATGTGCTTAACGAAAATGCGGCGCTCCTTTAAGTCACGCTCCGTGACCTCCCACGCCTGTCCGGCGAGGGCAAACTGCGCCTTTTCCGGGAACGGGGTCTGCACCGTGCCTATCTCCTCGGCATTACAGCGGACGGAATACTCGGACGGGACGGAGAATACCGCCAGGAACTCGTAGTTGTTCACTGCGGCTTCGCCCTTGTCGCCGACCAGCAGTGCGCCGTCCTCGCCGCGCTCTATCTGCCCGTTTTCCAGCATGTGCCGCAGCAGCAGGAGGTAGTCATCCTTGCTGACGTGGCGGAATACACCCAGGGTCAGAATATACCGCGCAAGCTCCTGGGGCTTCACGCTGCCCTGGGAGGAAAGCCAGCTCATCGTCTGGTGATACAGCAGGCTGTAGGGGAGTTTCGGCAGGTACATCGGCTCTATCCAGCGCTCCCGGGTGTACAGCAGTATCATGGCAACGCACATCACGAAATCCCAGTTGACCTCTTTATAGAATTCCTGCGGCGGAAGGCTCATGTCCCACCGGAATGCGAACCGCATTTCCGCAACTCCGCCACGGCGCCCGGTGCGCCCCAGGCGCTGGACAAGTCCCGATACGGTAAGTGGGCAGCCGGTCTGGACGATACGCTCCAGTCTGCCGAGGTCGATGCCTAACTCCAGAGTGACGGTGGCTCCGGTGCAGACGGGCTGCTCGGAGGACTTCATGCGCTGCTCGGTGAATTCCCGCAGGGCAGGGGAGATGTTGGCATGGTGCACCAGGTAATTGTCCGGCAGCCGGCGCTCGGCGGCGATTTTTTTCAGATGGGCGATGTTCTCCTCCACCTCGCCCTTGGAATTGGAGAAGAGTATGCAGCGCTTGTTCCAGGTGCTTTCGAAAAGATAGTCGTAGTAATTCTTCAGCAGCACCTTGCTGTCGGAATTCGGAATCTTTTCCTTGATGGGAAAGAATCTCACGGAGAGCCTCAGGGTGCGGCCTTTCTCATGGGCGCACGGAGTGATACAGCGCCTGCCGCTGTCGGTGTTGAGCCATTCCTCGGCGTTGGTGGTGTCGCCCAGGGTCGCGGAAAGTCCGATACGCCGGGGAGCGTACCCGATGAGCCGCGCCAGGCGCTCCAGCAGGCAGAGCAGCTGCAATCCCCGGTCGTTGACCATGAAGTAGTGCATTACGTCGAAAATGAAGCAGCGCAGGTCAGAGAACACTTTGAATGCGCCGCTGGAATTGTGCATGAGCATGCTTTCCAGAGATTCCGGAGTGGTCTGGATTATTCCCTGGGGGCGCTTCATTACGCGCTTCTTCGCCGCTGCGGAGGCGTCGCCGTGCCACTTTGTGACGGGTATCGCGGCTTCCTCGAGAAGTCCCTCAAGGCGCTCGAACTGGTCGTTTATCAGCGCTTTCAGGGGGGAGAGGTACAGTACGCCAACGCTCGCGGAGGGATTCTCCCAAAGCTGCGTAAGTACCGGCAGGAATGCGGCTTCCGTCTTTCCGCTGGCGGTGCCGCTGGAGAGCAGCAGGTTCTCGTCCGTGTCGAATATCGCTTCCGCGGCAAGCACCTGTATCTCGCGGAGCTCCTCCCACTTGCAGCGGTAGATGTAGTCCTGTATGAATGGCGCGAAGCGGTGGAATACGTTGCTCATGGGGGATACCTCGTTTCTGTGAAATTACAGCTCGAAATCCTCGAAGCCGTCGTTCTGCTCCGCCGGTTCGCCCTCGGGCTTCGCGTAGTCGAATCCGGAATCCTCGCCCATCAGCTCGGCGACCGTCTGGTAGTTGCCGAACGTGTAGGTGACCTCGCCGGGGCGCAGCTGGTCCTCCACCACCTTGGTGATGCGCGTGCGCACGCGCAGCGGCGGGTCGTACACCTTGTCCACCACGGTCACCAGGTCGCCCTCGTCCGCGCCCTCGAAGCCCTCGCCGGCGCGCGCAAGCGCCACGGCGTCCGCAGTGTAGGACACGGTGGGCACGCACGACTTCGCCAGCTGCGCCTCGGTGAGCTTCTTCAGCTCGGCGGCGTCCTCGCAGTCGGAGAACTCCACGTCGACGAACACGTGCGCCTTGCCGCCCTTGCCGTCGGGCCGTCCCCAGCGCGCCAGCGCGTCGGCCGACCCCACCCAGTTCTGCCCGCCGTTCACGTCGCCGAAGGTCAGCTTGCGATCGTAGCCGCCCGTCAGGTTGCCGTCCTCGTCGGCGGTCTGCAGGGACTTGCCGTAGCCGTACAGGGCGGTACACACGTTGCCCTCGTCCACGCTGCGCTTGACGCTCACGAGGTCCTTGGCGTAGGTGAAACGCTTGCCGTTGTCCTCGCCGACCTGCTTGGCCATGCACACGCGGCGTGCGGTCACCTTGGTGCCGCTCACCTGGATTTCGAACGACAGCTCGCCGCCCCAAGTGTCTGCCACGTCGTGGATGGCCGCCCATGCGTTGGTGTGGTAGAAGTTCGTGCCGGCCTGCCCGAGGTCGGCCACGGTTCCGACCTGCCAGCGCGAGGAGGACAGCGCCGAGGCCAGCGCGGCGTAGGCGCTCACGTCGTAGGGGCGCTTGTCCTCCAGGTAGTCGCCCAGGAGCTCGATTTGCGCCGAGGTCGGGCAGTAGTACGTGTAGAGGATGCCCGCGCTTGCGCGCTCCTCCTCCACGCCGTCCACGATGTTCTCGTGCCAGCGGCCCTTGAGGTCGCGCCACACCAGGCGGTCGCCCTTGTCGAGGCGCGCCAGCGTTGTGATGCTCAGGGCGTTCTCGCCGTTGACCTCGCGCGTGTCCTCGCACTCGAACAGCGTCTTGATGGGTCCCTTGTACGCCTCCCAGCGGTCGCATGCCCACAGAATCATCAGCCCACGTACCTTTCCGCCCACTGTACCGTCGCGGTGCCGCTGGACAGCTTGAGGCTGTTGGCCCCCGGCTCCAGCGGGAAGAAGTCACTCTCGAAGGTCACGGGCGCGGGGCTGCCGTCCACCGTGGCCTGCGGGGCGGCCATGTCGATGACCACCGCGCTCGATGCCGTCACCGCCTTGTCGATCTGCACGAATTCGCCCGTGCCCATGTTCGTCAGCCGCAGCGCCGACGTGCTGCCGCCGGGCCTGACGGTCACGGTGGGGTAGGTGCGGAACGTCCCGCCCACCTGCACGCCCGAGGTGCCCGACACGGTTGCGCGCCCCTCGGCCCCGTAGGCCACGGGGTCGTATGCCGTGAACGTCAGCGTGGCCTCGCCGGTGTGCCACAACGTGTCGAGCGCGCCCGGCGAGGTCAGCCCGGCCATGTAGCGCAGGCCCAGGTGTCTCTCGTCGTCCAGCCACAGCTCGGCCTCCTTGAGGCACAGCAGGCGCGAGGCCATGAGGCGGCGAAGGGCCGCCATGTCGTCGGCGGGGCGCGCCCTCCAGGCCGCCGCCACGTCTATCGTCAGGGGTTTCAGCTCTGCGCGCATGAAGCGCGAGCCGGGCTGCCCGGGCACGTCGCGCGTGGCGATTTCGTACTCGGGCAGCAGCGAGCGGGTCACGAGCCGGGTGTCGAACCACGGCGCGAAGTCGAAGCCGTTGTATATCATGCGAAGCACTCCTGCCGTTTGATTTCCTTGGCTATCTGGCGGGAGATTTTCTCGATGTCGGCCTCCTCCCGCACGGTCGCGTACAGGTTGATTGTCACGTTCGTGTCGCCATGGGCCGCGCCGCCCTTGCCGTCGAGAAGCTTGGCGATGCCCTCGGCCAGCGGGCGCGCGCCGCGCTCGTTGAACGGCACCACGCCCTCGGGGCCCGCCTCGCCGACGCCGATGACGCTGGGGCCGTTGAACACGCCGCCCTTGGCGTACCTGTCTATGCCGAAGTGCGTCACGCTCGGCGGGGCGTTGCCGAAGCTGCCGGAGATGGACAGGTGCGGCAGCTTCAGGTGGGGCAGCGACCACGAGAAGTTGAAGAACCCCTTGATGGAGTCGATGACGTTGCGCACGGTGTCGCGGGCGTTCTGTATCGGCGTCTCGATGGCGCTCTTGATGGAGTTCCACACGCTGCTCACGGTGTCCTTGGCGGCGTTGAACACGCTGGTGATCGTGTCGCGGATGCCGTTCACGATGCTGGATATGGTGGAGCTGATGCCGCCCCACACGCTCGACGCCGTGCTGCTCACGGCCCCCCATATGGAGTCCCACACCGCCTGAATTGCCGACAGCACCGCCGATATGGTGGAGCTGATGGCATTGATGGCTGCGCCTATCGCCGAGCTGATGGCATCCCATATGCTGGAGGCGGTGGAGCTCACCGCGCCCCACACCGTGTCCCACACGCCCTGGATGACCAAAAGGGTTGCGCCTATCACGTCGCTGACGTACTGGATGTATGCGCTCACCGCGCTGCAGATTGCGTCCCATGCCGCCGCCAGCTGCTCGCCGAAGTTCTCCCAGATGAAGTTCCAGGGTATGAGCAGCGTCTCGATGGCCAGGTTCAGAATCTCGCCCAGCAGCATCACGGCGACCTGCACCACGTTGCAGATGCCGTCCCAGATGGACGAGGCGGTGCCGGCCAGGCCTTGGAAGAACCCGGCTATGGCGTCGATGGCCCCCTGCACCGTGGAGCAGATGCCGTCCCACACGCCGCCCAGCGTCTCGCCGAGCTGCGAGAAGAACTCGCCGACGCTTTGGGCCACGTCGCCCGCCACCTGGGTGGCCACCTCGAACGCGGCGCACACGGCATCCCACACGGCGGTCACCGCGTCGCGGAACTCCTCGCAGTTGTTCCACAGCAGCACCACGGCGGCGATGATGGCCGCTATGGCCGCTACCACGGGGTGCGCGGCTATGAGCCCCAGCGCGCCGGTGCCCAGCTTGCCGACCACCTGGAAGGCCGCTCCGATTTTCGGCACGGTGTCCACGACGGTGCCGACCGTCGACAGCACGGGGCCTATGGCGGCCGCTATCGTGGCGATCGCCAGCACGGCGGTCTGGCCGCCCTCGCCGATGCCGGCGAACCACTCGGAGAACGACTTGACGACACCCGCCACGTTGGTGGCGATGTTGAGCAGCGGCTCGCCAAGCGGCTCGATGGAGCCCTGCAGCTCGCGCATGGCCTCCTGCGATTTCACGGCGAAGCTGTCGGAGGCGGCCTCCTGGGCCTGCTGCGCAGCGCCCGCCACGTCGCCGAAGCTGTCCTGCACGCCCGCCAGGGACTCGATCATGCCCATGGCATTGTCCTCGCCCAGCGAGGACCACAGGGTGGAGGCCAGCGCGGCCTTGTCGTACTCGTTTGGCATCTGCGTGAGGTCGCCCAGCACCGCCTGCAGCATGTCCTCGGCGGTGGCGCTGCCGTTCTTGAAGTTCTCGAAGACCTCCTGCGTGCCCTCGCTGAACGAGCCGATGGATTCCTCCATGCGGCCGTCGGACAGCGCCGTCAGGAACTCGTTGAGGTAGTCGCCCACCTTGTCCAGGTTGTACGCGCCGTTGGACGTGCCCGCTTCGAGCAGCGAGAAGTACTCGCTGGCGCTCATTCCCGCCTCGCCCCATCGCACGGAGTATTCGCTCAGGTTGTCGCCCAGCTCGTCGGTGTAGTTCAGGCCGCGCTGCATGCCCGCCGTCAGCAGGTCGCTGGCCTCGGTGGCGGACAGCCCGAAGCCCTCCATGAGGGCGTTGGTGCCGCGTATGGACTCGTTCACGTCTGCGCCGAAGGTGTCCGACAGCATGAGTGCGTTGGTGGTGACGGTCTGCAGGTCCTCGTCGGACACGTCGCGAAGGGTGGACTTGCACTGGATCAGCGCATCGTTGACCTCGTCCAGGGACTGGCCCCAGCCACCCTCGTATATGCGCTTGCCTATGCCGCTGAAACGCTCGGCCTCCTCGCCGGACACGCCGAACGCGGCGGCTATGCGGGCGTTGGCCTGCTCGTAGTCGCTGGCCACGCCGAATACGGCCTTGCCGGCGGCCACCACGGGCGCGGTCAGCGTCACCGTGGCGGCCGTGCCGGCCTTCTTGAACGAGGACGACAGCTTCGCGGCCTTCTCGTCGCCCTCGGTTATGTTCTTCCAGGAGATGCCCTGGAGGTCGCGCTCCAGGGCCTTGATGTTCTTGGATACGTCAACGGTGTCGAGCACCGCTTTGATGATGACGTTGCCGTCCATGCTCACCTCGTCGCTCTCTTGAGCGCGGCGAACACATCGCGCATCGCCGCGTCGCTTCCTTCCTCAGAGCCGTGTGAGCTGCGGCCTTTGCCGAGTTCGAACGCCTTGTGGGCGGCGTTCCAGGCCTCGACCTCCTGCCTGTTGTATTTGGTTGGCTTCGGCTTGGTCGCCGGGTTGCGGTAGTGGATGGCCGCGCCGAGCGGCGTGTCCTGCGGGCAGCCGCCCACGAGTGCCACGAACTCGGCAAAGCTGATGCGACCGCGCACCTCGTCCCACTCGATGCCGTAGGCCTGGCGGAAGCTGGTGCGTATGCGCGCCGCGTCCTCCTCCAAGTCCCACAGCGGGGTCTCGTGTGGGCGGTCGCCGGTCAGGTCGAGTCCGCACATGTCCCATACCGCCGCGTCGCGCATCCGCACGAACTCGGCGGCGTCGTAGTCGCATGCGCACCACGCGTCCGCCCAGTCCACGAAGAACAGCGCCAGGAACTCGTCCCGGCGCTGGTCGTCGGACTTGCCCTCGTCGGTCAGCACCTCGATGACGCGGATGATCGTGAGCGCGTCGTCGCGCACCAGCACCTCCTCGCCGTTCCACGGGTAGCGCGTGGCGCTCGTGCCGTCGGGCAGCCGCACCCGCTCGGCCGTGAGCGCGGCTGACAGCATTACTTGCCGCCCTTCTTCTTGCGCTTGGCCTTGGCGCGGCGCTGGGCGCGGTTGAGCGCCTGGACCTGATCGGCGCGCTCGCTGTATGCAAGGCCGCACGCCATCAGCTGCTCGCTGGTCGCGTGGCGCGCCAACATGTTGAGGAACGTGGCGAAGACCTCGCCCAGGATGCGGATGTTCTCCTCGGGCGCGATGGGGCCCTCGTCGCCGCCCATCCACGCGAGCAGCTGCTCCCAGCCCTCGGTGCCGATGAACGCCGAGATGGTGCGCTTCATGAGGCGGGCCTGCGCGGCGTTGGCCTCGGCCGCCTTCTCGGGGGTGTCGGCCTCGCGGGCCATCTGCTCGTTGGCCTGCGCGCGGTCGATGGCGTTGCCGACCTTGGCCAGGTACTCCTCGATGTGCTTGTCGTCGAACCACACGCGGAAGCGCGGCGTGTCGGGGTTCTCCTCGGGGTCCTCGAAGAACACGTCCTCGTACGCGCGGATGTTTTTCAGAAGTTCCATTTGTTGCCCCTTTCGTGAGCGGTGAGCGTCGGGCATAGAAAAGGGGCGCGGGCCGCTCAC